>NZ_JBKOTX010000005.1:0-74256 GCF_047086965.1 Roseovarius halophilus (ex Wu et al. 2025)
GCCGGCGCCCTTCCGGTGATGCGCACGCCGGCCGCCTCTGACCTGTCGGCGCCTGCTCCCGCCACGCCGCGCGGCGTGGCGCCCCAGGCGGCCCGGCGCGCCAAGTCTGGCACGGTTCCCGGGGTTGCACCCGCGGATGGCCGGAATGCGGTGGCGATCACCGGGCAGCCGCGTCCGGGGGCCGTGCCGACACCCGGGATGATGTCGGGCGCCACGGGCCATGGCATGATGAGACCTGTCGCAGCGGCCACGCCCGACCCGATGCCGGGCAACAGCCGAGAAACAGGCGGGAGCGCGAGGTTGCCCGATGGTGTCGGCTCAGCGGCGTTGCAGCCCGGGCAGCGTCCAGACATGGGCGTGATGCGGGGTGTCACCGCGCACGGGCAGGCGCGGGCCGACGGTCACGCGGCGGGAGCGGCCGCGCCGCCTGCTGCCGGGACACATGACGCGGCCGTCTCCCAGCTTGCCGTGCGCGATGCGGCCATGCCGGACATGCCAAGGGACCGGGGCGCGCTGAACACGAACCGCGACGTGACGTGGCCGGTGTCGCGCCAGACCGGGCAGCCGCCGGACATCACAAGGGGGTCACCGCGTGACGCAATGATGCCCGGGCAGGTCGCGGGCAGCGCCATTTCGCCGGGACGTGCCGATGGGGCCGTGGAAACGCCCCCGCGCGGGGCCGCGGTACCCGACGGCCCGTCGCAGCCGGACCGGATGTTCCGCGCTCCGGCCTCGGCCCCCACCGCCCCGACACCGGCCGCCGCGGTTATTGCGACGCCAACCGGAGCATCCCATCTCGCCGCGCCTGACGGCAGCTTCGCCCGGCCGGGCGAGGGAATCGATCGCCGTGTCGGAGGCGAGAGCGCACTTGCCGATGCCGGGCGGTTACAGGCCGACCCGGTGGGCACGGCACGAGCCGGGGCCGAGCCCGCGACATCCGCGCGCGACCTGCCGCGGCAGATGGCCGTGCAGATTTCGGAACTTCTGCATGGTCACAAACATGCGCAGAAGGCTGATCGCCAGATCGACATCCTGCTCGATCCACGGGAACTCGGGCGTGTGAAAATCGCCCTGTCCGGGGGCGAATCCTCGGTCTCGGTGAACATCGCGGCGGATCGTCCGGAAACGCTGGAACTGCTCAAGCGCCATGTCGGCTCGCTTGCTGCCGAATTCAGCGACCTCGGTTATGAGCAGGCGTCGTTCACCTTTGGCGGCGACGGGTTTGCCGGCACCCAGGATGATCCGCCCGGCAAAACTTCCGTCGCCGGGCCCGGGCCGGACGCCACCGGGCCTGACACGGGCCGCCCCGCCGTCTTGGCCAACGACGACCGCGTAGATATCAGACTCTAGAAAGGCGACTCATGGAACTTGCGACAGCGACGCAGAACCCCGCTTTGACGAATGCCACGCCGTCGAAAGACGGTACCGACGGGCCGGCGGGCCTGACGTCGGATTTCGAGACCTTCCTGAACATGCTGACCGTGCAGATGAAAAACCAGGACCCGCTCAATCCCGTGAAATCCTCGGATTTCGCCGCGCAACTGGCCACGTTTTCCAGCGTGGAGCAACAGGTCCAGACCAACGAGCTTCTTACGTCCCTGGGCGAGCAGGTAACCGCGCAGAGCATGGGCCAGCTCGCAGGTTGGATCGGGATGGACGCGGCCGCTGAAATGCCCGTGCGCTTCGATGGCGCGCCGGTGACGCTGTCGGTGTCCCCCGCTGCCGAGGCGGAGGCGGCCAGCCTCGTCGTCCGCGATGCGGCGGGGGCGGTGGTGCAACGCGCGCCGATGGACCCGGCGCTCACACGCGTGTCATGGGCCGGTCTGGATGCGGACGGGTACCCGCTGCCGCCGGGTGAGTACCACCTCGAGACGGAATCGATGGTGGGCGAAGAGGTGGTGTCGGTGACCCCGGTCGAAGTCCACGGCACGATCGCAGAGGCGCGGCAGGAGGCGGGTCAGCCGATGGTCGTCATGACCACAGGCCAGACGGTCCCGGCAGGTGATATTCGTGCCGTCATGCCTCCTGAAACACCGGGTGTCTGACAGCGCGCACCCGCCGACAGCGGGCAGGGACATCGCGCGTTGTGGTATTTTTGCGCGGTTTCCCGCGACACCGGGCCACCGGGAAATTACGGGTTTTTTTGGTCGGGGAATTGTGCAATATTTCGTCCGATCCTCTAGGATTACCGTGATATTGAACCGGTTTGGAGAAGACTATGAAAAAGTATGCATCGATCGCGGCCCTTGCTGCGATGACATCGGTTACTGCCGCACCTCTGTGGGCAGGTACCGTTGAGCCCGTCGAAGAAGAAGAAGATCCGTTCGTCGTCGCCGAGCCCGTCGGCTCGTCCGCAAGCCTCGGTGCCGCTGGCACCGCTGCGGCCGTTGCCGGCGGTGTGATCGCGGTCGGGGCGATCGCGGCCGCGTCCGATTCGGATTCCGCCGGCGCCAGCACCACGACGACCAACGTGGGCAACTGAATCCACGCTAAAGGTTCCGGGTGCGCGCACCTGAAGATCGCATGAACATGATATGACCCGGCTTTGCCGGGTCATTTTTTTGTGGGGTGGCGCGCTCCCCGGCCCTTTCCGTCCGCGACCAGGCCGCCGCCCATGGTCACCACGGCCCGACGGGCCCCGGTGCTAGCGAAGCCGTTGCAGCACGGTCTTGCCGAAATAGCCGCCGAGCCACTGGCTCGATTCGGTGATGACGCCGCTGTCGGTCACCTTGTAGGCATTGGTGAATTCTTGGTCGTCGGCAACGCAGCGTTCCCGCATCAGCGTCAGGTTGCCCCCGGCAGCGCCGCGATTCGTGATGGTGCAGGTCGCCGTGACCGCGTAAGTCTGGTTATTCCCGTCCAGGTAGCGTTGCGTGCGCGTGGCCTGCCCCGCGCGCCGCGCCGAAACAAGCGCCAAGGACCCCGCGATATCGGATGACATCAGATCCTGCCCCAATCCGCGTGTCGCCGTCACGAAACCGTTCCGCGTGGTCAGGCTTCGCCGCTCGCTCAGCCCCCAGCTGCCCCATGTCCGGTAGGGGCCGTTCGTCTCGACCACCCGGATGATCGCGACGGTGCCCGGCTTCTCGAACCGTACAAGGCCAAGCGGGCCATCCGTGCTTGCCATTGCTTGGCGCAGTTGCTGCTGCAATTCCGCCTCGCTGGGCTGCGCCGGCGGGTTCCTGCCGTCGGCAATGTCCTTTACGGCCGTCAGCACAACCTGATCCGACGGGTTGTTCGTGCATCCCGCCACAGCCATGCCAAGAGACACGAGGGCGATTTTTGCCATGTTTCTCAAGGTCATCTCCAGAATTTTCCCCAGCTCTTGGCAATTTCCGGCTGGTGCTGCCCGCGCACCACGTCATAGAGCCTGTCCTTGACGAAGACGCGTTGCCCGCCATCGCGGGTCAGCGGCCGGATCGAGGTCGTCAGGCTGTCCTTGGTCGGCTTGCCAAGGAACCACGACAGCGGGATCGTCAACCGGATCCCCTTGTCAAAGGAGCCTTCGCCGAAATCCTCCGACGACACGTCCGTGCGTGTCACGAAGGCACCGACCTCCCAGCCGTTGGCGAATTCCCGGTCGAGGCTGAGCGTCGCGCCCCAGTCCCCCGCGAGGTATCGCCCCGCGTCAAGCTGCGTATGGAATCCGCGGCCCAGATCGTAATAGGCCGAGACATGGCCGTTGAACTGCGGGATCGTCCCGCCCGGCGTGTCGCGGGAGCGAAGGCCGAACAGTTGGTCGAAATCGCGTGGCTCGACATAATTCGCCTCGACCCCGAGCGCGAAACGGCTGTCCACAGGTTTCCACAGGACCTCGCCCGAGACACCGGCATACATCGTTTCCAGGTACCCGGCCGTGACACGCCCGTAGACATTGCGCCCGAGCCGCGCGTACTTGGCCAGCGTCAGGTTGTCGATCACGGGCTCCTCGGTGGCAAGGTAATTGGCCACTTCCGAGCGAACGCGCGGGATGCTCGAATTGCTCGTCCGGGTTAAATCATCGAGGTTCCCGAAAGCCTTGACGGAAACCGACCCGGACGCCAGCAGGCCGGGCGCCACCATGTACTCGCCCTTGAAGCGCAGCCCGGCCTCGCCGCGCAGCGGATTGTCCGGATCGAAGAAACTGGTGCGCAGATAGGGCCCCACGCTCCAGCTCACGCGCGGGTACTTACCCGGCAACGGTGCGGGAAGATCCGCGAATGTCAGCGCGTCGTCGAATTCCGCCGCGGCGAGCGCGTCCGCCGCGGCGCGGTTCTCCAGCCGTTCCAGATCGCCCCGGTCGAACGTGACCGTGCTGGTGGGGATCCCGTTCGAGACGAGCGTCACGCGCAGCGTCTCGACGGAATCGGGCAGGGTGCGGGTGAGCCCGCGCAGCGTGCGCCCGAGCGCCTGCGCCGTGGCGTCGTATTTCGGGTTGCGCAACCTGACATGCGCCGTGTGCGCCCCCAGCCGAAGGCCTTCGACCTCGAGGTCCGAACTGGCGAGGGTCCGTTCGACCGATTCGCCGACACGTGCCTTGCGTGTGTCGTTCAGCGCCCAATCCAGATCGGCGGCCGCGCTTTCGGGGCGTGCCCGCACGGGCAGCGGTGCCTCCTCGAGGCCGCCGGGCGCCGGCGCATCCTTGGGGTTGAAGCTCAGGGTCAGGCGCGCGCCGAATTCGGAGCCGTGCAACGAAAACGCGCTCAGTGCGAAACTTTCATTGATCTTGTAGTCCAGTCCGAAATTCCAGGGCGACTCATGATCGAAGATGCCGGCCGCCTCTTCCTGATCGTAGCCGTCAGACGAATACTCGGCGCTGAAAGTCAACTTGTCCGTGACGTCGTAGCTGAGCCCGGCAAAGGCCGCCACGTCGCCCCGGAACCAGCTTTCCGTGCGAAGGTCGCCGCCGGTATCGCCCGGCTGGAAAGTGTCACGCGTCCCGGTGCTGCCAAGGCTGTTGAAGCTGCCCAACCGGCCCCAGCCAAGGCCGCCCGTCACGGTCAGCCGGTCGCCCACGGATTTGCTGGCGACGATGTATTCGCCGCCCAGTACACCGGTGCCGATGAAATCCTGCAGGCCGAGCGCCACCGCCGGGCGATAGGGGCCTTCCTTGAAAAGCCGGAACCGCAAATCGAAACTGCGGTCGTAGAAGGTCGAGAAATTGGGCGTCAGGTCATCGGTGGCCGAGTAGCGGAAGCTGCCGCTCATCCACGGCAGGATCTGGAAGGTCAGCGTCGATTTGGTGAACCCCTCGAAATGGGTCACCGTGGTCGAGAATTGACCGTCCGGCGCCATTTCCGCCGTCGGCATGTCCACCAGCTTGCCGGGCGTGCCGTAGTTGTTCGTGCGCGCCGTTGTCAGGTTGTCGGCCATGGCACCGGACGGCGCAACCAGAATTGCAACGGCCGTCAGCCGGCTGAGTCTTCGGATCACGTGCGACACTCCACCCTCGTCCCTGTTTTCGGGCACTTTATCGCCTAAGCGGCAGGACAACAATGAAACTTTGACCGACGGTGACTGCCGTCGTCTCACCCGGCCAGAACCACGACCGCCATCGTCGCCGCCGCGCCGGCCACCCCGCCGGCGACGGCCCACGCGGCATGCGGCAGCCACGATCGCCGTGGCGGGGGCGGCGGCATCGCGGATTGCCGGATCAGCGTGTTCTCGACGATCATCGGCAGGCGCGGGCCATAGCGCGACAGCACCGCCACCGCCTTCTGCAGATCGCCAAGGGCCGCCTTCGGCCCGATACTCTTGCGGATGTAATCCTCCACCACCGGCCGGGCGACCTGCCAGATGTTGATCTGCGGCGACAACGACCGCGCAACCCCCTCGACCACCACCATGGTGCGCTGCAGCAGGATCAGCTCGGTGCGGGTCTCCATGCCGAATTTCTCGGTCACCTCGAAAAGATAGCTCAACAGGTTGCCCATCGAGATCCTCGACGCGTCCATGCCGAAGATCGGCTCGCCCACCGCGCGCAGCGCGCGCGCGAACTCGTCGACATCGCGGTCGGCGGGCACGTAGCCGGCCTCGAAATGCACCTCGGCCACGCGGCGGTAATCGCGCTTGATGAAACCGTACAGGATCTCGGCATAGACCCGCCGTGTATATTCGTCGATATGGCCCATGATGCCGAAATCGAAGGCGATGATGTCGCCGTTGGCGGCCACCTTCAGATTGCCCTGGTGCATGTCGGCGTGGAAATACCCGTCGCGCAGCGCGTGGCTCAGGAACAGTTGCAGCACCCGCTCGCCCAATGCGACCCGGTCGTGCCCTGCCGCGTCCAGCGCGGCATTGTCGCCCAGCGGGATCCCGTCCGCCCAGCCAAGGGTCATCACACGCCGGCTCGAAAATTGCCATTTCACCTGCGGCAGGTCGAACCCGTCGTCGTCGCCGGTATTGGCCGCGAACTCGCTGGCCGAGGCGGCTTCCAGCCGCAGGTCCAGCTCCCCCATGACCACGCCCTCGAAATGCGCGATCACCTCGGTCGGCCGCAACCGGCGCGACGACGGCGAAAGCAGTTCCACCATGCGCGCGGCGAAATAGAAGGCGTCGATGTCACGCCGGAAGGCCCGTTCGATCCCGGGGCGCAGCACCTTGACGGCCACCGGGTCCCCGCCCGCGCGCAGCCGCGCCTTGTGCACCTGCGCGATCGAGGCGGCGGCGACGGGCGCGCTGAAATCCGCGAAAACCTCGTCCACGTCGCGGCCCAGCTCGTGCGCGACACTGTCCTTGGCCACCTCCGCCGGGAAGGGCGGCAGCTTGTCCTGCAGCACGCGCAGCTCGGTCGCCAGGTCCTCGCCCACGAGGTCCGGACGCGTCGACAGGATCTGGCCGAACTTGATGTAGGCTGGGCCGAGCGCCGTGAGCGCCCGTACCGCCGCCGGCATCGCAGGGTCCCCGCGATAGCCCAGCCACTGGAACGGCCACGCCAGGAACCGCATCGTGCCCCGCACCAGTGGCGGCGCCTCGAACGCGTCCATGATGAGCTGCATCGCCCCCGTGCGTTCCAGCGTCGCGCCCGTGCGGATCAGGCGAAGAAGGTTGTGCGGCCCCCGCATTGTCAGAGTTTCCAGCCCGAATGCAGGCAGGCGATGCCCATCGACAGGTTGCGGTACCTGGCGTTGCCGAACCCGGCCTCGCGCACCATGGCGAGGAAGCTTTCCTGATCGGGGAAGCGGCGGATCGATTCGACAAGGTACTGGTAACTGTCCCGGTCGCCGGCAATCGCCTGCCCCATGCGCGGAATGATGTTGAAGGAATAAAGGTCATAGGCCTTCTGCATCAGGTCGTTGGGGATCTGGCTGAACTCCAGCACCATCAGCCGCCCGCCGGGCCGCAGCACGCGGAACGCCTCGGCCAGCGCGGCCGCCGGGCGGGTGACGTTGCGGATGCCGAAGCTGATCGTGTAGACATCAAAGCTCGCATCGTCGAAGGGCAGGGCCATCGCGTCGCCCACCACCCACGAAAGGCTGTCGGCCATGTGTTCGGCTTCGGCGCGCTTGCGCCCCTCGACCAGCATCGGCTCGGTCAGGTCCAACACCGTGGCGTGACCGTGCCCCGCCCTGTCGAGAAAGCGAAAGGCGATGTCGCCTGTGCCGCCCGCCACGTCCAGCAGGCGCTGGCCCGGCCGCGGCGCCAGCCAGTCCATCATCGCGTCTTTCCAGACGCGATGGATGCCCATCGACATGGCGTCGTTCATCACGTCGTATTTCGAGGCGACGCTGCCGAACACCCCGCGTACGCGGCCCGCCTTTTCGGCCTCGGGGATTTCCTGATATCCGAAATGCGTGGTTTTCTCGGTCATGGGCCTTGCCGTTCCTTTGTCTCGCCCTTCCTATAGGCCGCCGAAGAGCGGTACAATGCGCCGCGGCCCCGTGAAGGTGAAGTTATGCCCGAACTGCCAGAAGTCGAGACAGTCCGCCGCGGTCTCGCCCCCGTGATGGAGGGCCAAACCATCGCCGGTGCCGACGTGAACCGCCCCGATCTGCGCTGGCCCCTGCCGGCGGACATGGCCGCGCGGCTGACGGGGGTCACGGTGCTGGCGCTGCGCCGGCGGTCCAAGTACATCCTCGCCGACCTCGATTCGGGGGAAACGCTGCTTGTTCACCTTGGCATGTCGGGCCGCATCCTCGTGTCGGGTGATCCGCTGGGCCGTTTCACGCATGACCATCCGGCGGCCGAAAAGCATGATCACGTCGTGCTGCACATGGCCAACGGCGCGCGCGTCACCTTCAATGACCCGCGCCGGTTCGGCGCGATGGACCTCGTCCCGACGGGGGCCGCCGATGATCACCCGCTGCTGGCCCGGCTGGGGCCCGAACCGCTCGGCAACGGGTTCGACGAAACCTATCTCGTGGGCGCGCTCAAGCCGCGCAACATGCCGGTCAAGTCCGCGCTTCTGGATCAGGGGCTCGTGGCCGGGCTCGGAAATATTTACGTTTGCGAGGCACTTTACCGCGCGCGCATCCATCCGGTCCGCCGGGCGCGACGGGTATCCGCGCAGCGCCTTCGCCGGCTCGTGCCGGCCATCCGCGACGTGCTGCGCGACGCCATTGCCGCCGGCGGATCCAGCCTGCGCGATTACCGGCAGGCCGACGGGGAACTGGGCTATTTCCAGCACGCCTTCGACGTCTACGGCCGGGAAGGGCAGCCATGCAGAACGCCCGGCTGTGCGGGCAGCATCCGGCGTATCGTGCAATCGGGGCGCTCCAGTTTCTACTGTGGGCTATGCCAAAGATAAGGTTGATCCAGTCCGCCACAGTGGTAAGGACTCAAGCCTGATCGAAACAAGCGAAAGCAGATTTCATGGCCTATGAGACGATCATCGTCGAAATAGAAGACCACGTCGCCCTGATAAAACTGAACCGCCCCGACGCGCTGAACGCGCTGAACGACCAGTTGCTGAAGGAACTCGGCAAGGCGTTGTCGGATGCGCAGGCCAATGAAAAGGTGCGCTGCGTGATCCTGACCGGCTCGGAAAAGGCTTTCGCCGCCGGCGCCGACATCAAGATGATGAGCGACAAGAACTTCGCCGACGTTTTCGCCGCCGACTTCTTCGGCCCCGAGGCCGACGCGATCGCCGGGTTTCGCAAGCCCATCATCGCCGCCGTGTCGGGCTATGCGCTCGGCGGCGGGTGCGAACTTGCCATGATGTGCGATTTCATCATCGCGGCCGAGACCGCCAAGTTCGGCCAGCCCGAGATCAACCTCGGCGTCATGGCGGGCCTTGGCGGGTCGCAGCGGCTCACGCGGTTCATCGGCAAATCCAAGGCGATGGACATGAACCTGACGGGCCGGTTCATGGACGCGGAGGAGGCCGAAAGATCGGGCCTCGTCTCGCGCGTGGTGCCGGCCAAGAAACTGCTGGAGGAGGCCCGGACAGCCGCCGACAAGATCGCCGAGAAGTCGATGCTGTCGGCCATGGCCGTCAAGGAATCGGTCAACCGCTCCTACGAGACGACCCTGCGCGAGGGCTTGCTCTTCGAGCGGCGGGTCTTCCATTCGCTGTTCGCGACCGAGGACCAGAAGGAAGGCATGTCAGCCTTCACCGAGAAACGTCAGGCCCAGTTCCGCGACAAGTGACCTAGTGCCGCGCGGGGGGTGCCCCGCGCGGTACATCCGCTGGTGCGCGACGTCGTCAGTCGAAACGGCGCCACGCGTCCTGCATCGCCTTCTGCATGTTGTCCCACGCCTTGTCCACGCCGGCTTTCACGTCGTTCCACGCGGCGGCCTGCGCGTTCTGCAACTCCTTGAGCTGGGACTCCATCGCGTCACGACGGTTGCGCAATTCGTCGATCTGCTCCTTGTACTTCAGTTGCGCGTCGGCCGTCGCCTGCTGCGCCTCGGCCTTCATCTTGTCGATATTGGCCTGCCATTCGTCCAGCTGTGCCTTCAGCTTCTTCTCGTAGGCGTCTTTCTCTTCCATTTCTCAAATCCCTTTCGTCATGGTTTCGCGCCGCGTCGCAGCGGCCTTTACGAAAATATGACTCGTTCGGGCGCCGTTCAACAGATATCGCTCTGGCGCCGGGCGCGACCGTCGCGATGCCGACGCGATGCCGATGGCCTGCAGACCCGCGATTCCCGCGCTTATCCGGACCGCCCCCAGCCCCCGCCGCCGGGCGTCTCCATGCCGAAGACGGCGCCGGCTGGCAGGTCGATCTCGTCGTTGCCGTCCATGTCGCGGATCGTGCCGTCCGGCAGCTCGGCCCAGTTCCGCCCGACGGCGCCCGGCGCACCGCCATCCACGCCGAAGGGCGGGATTTTACGGTGATTGGAAAGGGTAGTGACCATAACGGGCACAAGGAACCGCAGCCGCCGCCGCACCCCGTTGCCGCCGTGCCAGCGGCCCGCCCCGCCCGAGCCGGGGCGGATGCCGAATTCCTCCAGCCGGACGGGGAACCGCTTTTCAAGGATTTCCGGATCGGTCATCCGCGTGTTGGTCATGTGGCTTTGAACCGCGTCGCACCCGTCGAATCCGGGCCCCGCCCCGGTGCCGCCGGCGATCGTCTCGTAGTTCTGGAAATCATTGTTACCCCAGACAAAATTGTTCATCGTCGCTTGGCTTCCGGCGATCACGTGCAGCGCCCCGTACAGCGCGTTGCACGTGGCCTGGCTGACCTCGGTATTGCCCGAGATGACGGCGGCGGGGTATTCGGGGTTCAGCATCGATCCTTTGGGAACCTTGATCTCGAGCGGTTTCAGACACCCCTCGTTCAAGGGTATCTCGGCCCCGACCATGGTGCGGAACACGTACAGCACGACCGCCCGGCAAATGGATTCGGGCGCGTTGTAATTGCCCGGATGCTGCGCGGAAGTGCCTGAAAAATCTATCTTTGCCTTCCGGTTCTGGCGATCCACGGTAATGGCGACCTCGATGGTCGCGCCGTGATCCATCGGGTAGCTGAACCGCCCGTCCGTCAGCCGGTCGATCACGCGGCGCACGCTTTCCTCCGCGTTGTCCTGAACGTGCTCCATGTAGGCTTGCACCACGTCCAGCCCGAAGGTCTCGACAACTTTCAGAAGCTCTTGGCGCCCGGTCTCGTTCGCGGCGACCTGCGCTTTGAGGTCGGCAAGGTTCTGCGCGATGTCGCGGCATGGGTACCGGCCCGAAGACAGCACCGATTCCGCGCGTGATTCCAAGAAGTTGCCCTGATCGACCAGCTTGACGTTGTCGATCAGCACGCCCTCGTCCTCGATACGACGGCTGTCGGGCGGCGCGCTGCCCGGCGTGCGCCCTCCGATATCCGCGTGGTGGCCGCGGGCGCCCAGCCAGAAAACCGGCCTGTCCCCGATGAAGACAGGCGTGACGACCGTGACATCCGGCAGATGCGTGCCCCCGTGGTAGGGCGAATTGAGCATGAAGGCGTCGCCGGGGCGCACGTCGGGATTGCGCCGCATGACCGTCCTGATGGACTCGGCCATCGAGCCGAGATGCACCGGCACATGCGGCGCATTGGCCACAAGATCCCCGTTGCCGTCGAAAATTGCGCAGGAAAAATCCAGCCTTTCCTTGATGTTGACGGACCAAGACGTGTTGGCCAGCGTCACGCCCATCTGGTCGGCCACGGACATGAAGAGGTTGTTGAACACTTCCAGCAGAACAGGATCGGCCTCGGTGCCTGCCGCGTGGTCGCGTGGCTTGGCCGCGATACGTTCCAGCAGCAGGTTCCCCATGGCATCGACAGAGGCCGCCCAGCCGGGCTCCACGACGTTCGTGCCCGTCGGCTCGACGATCACCGCCGGACCCTTCACCGTTGCTGCCGGGTCGAGCGTGTCGCGGTCATGAAGCGGCACGTCCTGCCATGCCTCGTCCACGTGCATCGGGATATGCGCCCGCGGCCGGCCATCGCCCCCGGGGCGCTCGGGCCTCGGCGCCTGTCCCGTCCGGCCGACGGCCTCGACGCTCAGCATGTCGAACAGGATCGCGCGCTCCGGGCTGTGGAACCCGAACCGCTGGCGATGCGCCGCCTCGAAATCGGCCTGCATCTTGGCGATGTCGTCAAACGGCACCTCGAGCGCTTGGTGAGAGCCGTCGTAGCGCAGATGCGCACGTGGTTGCAGGACGATATCCTCGATCCCCTGTCCGGCGACTTCGCCACGGGCATCGGCGGACAGACCATCCAGCGTGTCCCGCGCCTTGCCGATATCCGCCAGCGGCGCGTCCATCTGGACCTCGCGCATCGCCCGCACCTCGGCCAGGCCCATGCCGTAGGCCGACAGCACGCCGGCATGGGGGTGGATCAGAACCCGCGTCATGCCGAGCGCATCGGCCACGAGACAGGCATGCTGCCCGCCCGCGCCGCCAAAGCACTGCAGGGTGTAACGCGTCACGTCATGGCCACGCTGAACGCTGATTTTCTTGATCGCGTTGGCCATGTTGTCGACGGCGATCCGCAGGAAACCCTCGGCCATTTCCTCGGGGGCGCGGGGCGGTTCGCCCGTGTCGGCGGCGACGGTGTCGGCAAGCTGGCCGAACTTCTCGCGCACCACGGCCGCGTCCAGCGGCGCATCGCCGTCAGGGCCGAAGACCGCGGGGAAGTGATCTGGGTTGAGCTTGCCCAGCATCACGTTGCAATCGGTGACCGTCAGCGGCCCGCCCCGGCGATAGCAGGCCGGGCCGGGATCGGCCCCCGCGCTTTCCGGCCCCACCTGGAATCGGCCGTCCTCGAACTTGCAGATGCTGCCGCCGCCCGCCGCGACGGTGTGGATGTCCATCATCGGCGCGCGCATCCGGACGCCGGCCACCTCGGTCTCGAAACTGCGCTCGTAGGCGCCGGCATAATGGCTGACATCGGTCGACGTGCCGCCCATGTCGAACCCGATGAGCCGGTCGTGCCCCGCTGCCTCGCCCGTTTTGACCATGCCGACGATCCCGCCGGCCGGCCCGGAAAGGATGGCATCCTTGCCCTGGAACAGCCGCGCGTCGGTCAGGCCACCATTGGACTGCATGAATCCCAGCCAGCCGCAGGCACGCCCGAGGTCGAGCGCGCCCGCCACCTGGTCGACATACCGGCGCAGGGTCGGCGACAGGTAGGCATCCACCACCGTCGTGTCGCCACGTCCGACCAGCTTGGCCAGCCTGTTCACCTGATGGCTGGCCGTGATCTGATCAAACCCGATCTCCGCCGCCATCTCGGCCACGCGCTCTTCGTGGGCGGGGTTGAGATAGGCGTGCAGCCCGGCGATGGCCACGGCGCGGATGCCGGCCTCGTGCGCTGCCTGCAGCGCGTCGCGCGCGGCGTCCTCGTCGAGGGGGCGCACGACATTGCCCTGCGCGTCCAGCCGCTCGTCCAGTTCGGCGACGTCCTCGTACAGCAAGTCGGGCCGCGTGATATGCAGGTCGAACAGGCGGGGCCGCGTCTGGTACCCGATCTTGAGCAGGTCGCGAAAACCCTTCGTGATCAGCAGCAGCACGCGTTCGCCCTTGCGCTCCAGCAGCGCATTCGTGGCCACCGTCGTGCCCATCTTGACCGCGCGGATCGCGCCATTGGCGAAAGCTCCGGTCGTGCCCGTCATCTCGCGAATGCCCTGCACGGCGGCATCCCGGTAGCGTTCGGGGTTCTCGGACAGCAGCTTGTGCGTGTGGATGCGTCCTTCGGGATCAAGCGCCACGATGTCGGTGAAGGTGCCGCCCCGGTCGATCCAGAATTCCCATGCCCCGCTCATCATGCCCCCGTTCGCGATTGTGGCGCCACGTTTGGTCGATGGCCGGGAAATGTCAACGACGCCCTGCAGCGGGCACCTATTGAAAAGCCACGGCGATTCGGCCCATATGCCGATGTCAGCCAAAGGAGAACCGGATGGAAGTGCACAAGATAACCGACGATTTCTCGGTTGCGCCGCAGATCACGCCCGACGACGTCGCCGCGATTGCCGGGGCCGGTTTCCGGTCGATACTCTGCAATCGCCCCGACGGGGAAGAGCCCGGGCAGGCCGCCTACGACGACGTTGCCGATGCGGCCCGTGCCGCGGGGCTTGACGCGCGGTCCGTGCCGATCGTGTCGGGCGTCGTCCGGCAGGAGGATGCCGAGGCGTTTTCCGCGGCGATGCGCGAGATGCCCAAGCCGATCCTCGCCTACTGCCGCTCCGGCACGCGCTGCACCATGCTCTGGAGCATTTCGGAGATCGACGAGCGGGACGCGGATGAAATTCTCCGGCTGACCCGCAACGCCGGCTACGACATGTCCGGCCTGCTCCGGCAGCTTGGCAAGGGGTGATCGCGGCGTGACGGACTGGATCGCGATAGGGCCTGACACCGGCGGCACGCGCGCGGTGGCGATGCGCGGCGGCCGGGTCGATACCAGCCTTGTCGCCCCGGACGAGGCGGCGGCGGTCACCCGGCTGGGCACGCGGGCGGAAAACATCATCCGTGTCGGTGACGGCGCACCGGACAGGCTTCCGGCGGCGGTGATGCCGGCCCGCGCCGGGACGGTGGCAGGCTTCACGCAGGAAACGCCGGCGGACGTGATCGGGGCCTGGGTCCGGGTGCGGATCGCCGGGTTCCTTGGCGGTCATCCGAACTGGGACGGTGTCCTCTGCGTGGTCGAGGACGAGGTGACCCACTGGATTCACATCAGCGCCGACGAGGCCGTCAGCAGCCAGAGTTTTCTGACAAGACGTCTGATCAACGCGCTTGATGCCGGCGGGCCGGCGGATACGGGCGCGATTGCCGATTGCCTCAGTCGGCCCGAACGCCTTGCCGCGCATCTGCGTGCCGCGCAGGTCGGCGGTGACGGCGCGGCGATGGCGGGGTACCTGATCGGTGCCGAACTGGCGGCCGCGCGGCCCTACTGGCTGGGCCAACAGGTCGCGATCATATCGGAACCGGGCCAAGCCGCGGGATATGCCGCCGCGCTGTCCGCGCAGGGTGTTCCGGTGATCGAGGAGAAGACTGAAACACTGCTCGCGGCAGGCCTCGGCGCCGTTGCCGCGGCATGGGGGCTGTCGGGTTGACCGGATGATGATCCGCGCGCCGCACCTCCCGCATCTGTGTGGAACAACCACCCGACCGCCGGTTTGCGCCAAGCATCGCCCCGCTTCCGGCAGGGGCGCCCGGGGATAGGCGGATGTGCGGACGTTTCGCTGTCACCCTGCCGGATGATGCGATGGCGCGTCTTTTCTCGGCCGCGCCGGCAAATGATCTGCCGCCACTGCCGAATTACAATGTCTGTCCCACGAACAGGATCCACTCGGTTTTCCTGCAGGCGGGGCAGCGCCGGCTGGGCGCGATGCGGTGGGGTTTTTTGCCCCATTGGTACAGGAGCCCCGCCGATGGCCCCCTCCTGATCAACGCGCGGGCCGAAACCGTTGCCGAGAAGCCGGCATTCCGCGATGCATGCCGTGCCCGGCGCTGCCTGATCCCGGCCGCGGGGTTCTACGAATGGACAAGGGACGCCGACGGCAACCGCCTTCCGTGGTACATCACGCGGGCCGATGGCGCGCCGATGGTCCTTGCCGGGGTCTGGCAAAGCTGGGACAAGGGCGAGACGCCGCTAATCACCTGCGCCATTGTCACGTGCGAGGCGAACAAGGCAATAAGCAACATCCACCACAGGATGCCCGTCGTCCTGTCGCGCGATGACTGGCCCCTCTGGCTGGGTGAACAGGGCAAGGGCGCGGCCCGGCTTATGCATGCGCCCGCCGACGATGACCTTGATTTCTGGCGCGTCGGAACGGCGGTCAATTCGAACCGGGCCAGCGGCCCCGACCTGATCGAGCCTGCCCGAGACTGATCAATCCTCTTCGAAAGGATCCCATTCCTCGTCGACTTCCGGCAGGGCCTGTGCCTCGGCCTCGGCCGCCTGCTCCTCGGGCGTGCGGACGGCGGTGATCGTGGCGTCCGGGAAATTTTCCATGACGGCGCGGACAAGCGGGTGCGCCGCGGCCTGGGCCTTGAGCGTGTTTTCGGCGGCATCGCGCCGCTCGGCGATGGTTTCGCCGCCGCCCTCGTTCACCACTGTCACGGCCCAGCGATTGCCCGTCCACCTTTGCAGCGATGCGCCCAGCCGTTGCACGAGGTCACCGGGGGCCGCCGAGGTCAGTTGGCATTCGATCCGCCCGGGCCTGTAATCGACAAGACGAAGGCAGCTTTCCACCTCGACCAGCAACCTCACGTCGCGATTTTCTCGGATCAGGTCAACCGCGTGCTCGAACGTCGGGTAATCGGCCAGCGCGGGCTGTGCCGCGACGGCGAGGTTCTGACCGTTCCCGTTGGCCGAGGCTTGCGGCCCGGTCGGCACGTCGTGGGGGGCGGCCTGATGCCCCGCGCGCGCGGATCGCGCGGATGTTTCGGACGTACCGGCGGCGCCGTGCTGGCCCGGCCCGGGGCCGCCGCCGGGCGGTCCCGGGGGCGGCGTGCTGTCCTTCAACTTGCGCACCAGGTCTTCGGGCGCGGGCAGGTCGGCCACATGTGTCAGCCGGATGAGCGCCATTTCGGCGGCCATCATGGTGTTGGGCGCTTCCGCCACCTCGTCCAGCGCCTTGAGCAGCATCTGCCACATTCTGGTCAGTGCGCGCATCGGCAATGCATCGGCCATCGCTTGGCCGCGTGCACGCTCGTCCGGGCTGACGGTCGGGTCCTCGGCAGCCGCGGGCGTTATCTTTACGACGGAAATCCAGTGCGTGATCTCGGCCAGGTCGCGCAGCACCGCCATCGGGTCAGCGCCTTCGGCGTACTGGCCCGACAGCTCGTCCAGCGCGCCCGCCGCATCACCCTTCATGATCATGTCGAACAGGTCCAGAACCCGGCCCCGATCCGCCAGCCCGAGCATGGCGCGGACCTCGTCCGCCGTCGTCTCGCCCGAGCCGTGGCTGATCGCCTGATCCAGCAATGACGTGGCATCGCGGGCCGAGCCTTCGGCCGCCCGGGTGATCATGGCAAGCGCGTCATCCGCGATCTGCGCGGCCTCGGCCTGCGCGATGCGGCGCAGCATGGCGACCATCTCCTCGGGTTCGATCCGCCGCAGGTCGAACCGTTGGCACCGGCTCAGTACCGTGACCGGCACTTTGCGGATCTCGGTGGTCGCGAAGATGAACTTCACATGCTCGGGGGGTTCCTCCAGCGTCTTGAGAAGCGCGTTGAACGCGCTTGTCGACAGCATGTGAACCTCGTCGATGATGTAGATCTTGTACCGCGCCGAGGCCGCCCTGTAATGCACCGACTCGATGATATCGCGGATGTCGCCCACGCCCGTACGGCTGGCGGCGTCCATCTCCAGCACATCGACGTGACGTCCCTCCATGATGGCGCGGCAATGTTCGCAGACACCGCAGGGGTCTGTCGTGGGGCCTCCCTGACCATCCGTGCCGATACAATTCATGCCCTTGGCGATGATGCGGGCGGTGGTCGTCTTGCCGGTGCCGCGGATGCCCGTCATGATGAAGGCCTGCGCGATGCGATCGGCCCGGAAGGCGTTCTTCAGCGTCCGGACCATCGCGTCCTGCCCGACCAGGTCGGCAAAGGTTTCCGGCCGGTACTTGCGGGCCAGAACCTGATAGCGCGTGTCGGGGGTGTCCGTCATGTCCGCCTTTCCGGATGCGTGTGCTGCGGGCAACGTAAAGCGGGCGATCAGGGCCGTCCAGCTTGCTTTTGAGGCGCGAAGCGGCGAGGCTGCGCCGGGGTGACGCACCGACGAACGGAAGGGGGACATGCACGCGAAAACGATCCTGCCACGCGACGTGGCCGAAACGATCACGGCCCGAGGCGCGGGCTGAACCGGTGTCCGGTTTCGTCATTTTCGCACTGCCACTGGCCGGCGGCATACTGGCGCTCGCGCCCTTGCCGGGGCGGGGCGGCCACTACCGCGAGGACATCGCCCACCTGCATGACTGGCAGCCGGCCCTCGTGGTTTCCATGGCCACCGAAACCGAGATGGCGGCACACGGCGCGGCAATGCTGGGCAGCGACGTGCAGGACATGGGCACACGCTGGGTGCTCGTGCCGGTGAGCGATTTCGGAATTCCGGGCGCCGAGGCAGAAGAGGCATGGCATCGCGCCAGCAATGCCGCGCTTGGCGCGCTGCAGGGCGGCGGGCGCGTTCTGATCCATTGCATGGGCGGTTGTGGACGGTCCGGCATGGCGGCGCTGCGCCTGATGGTCGAATCGGGGGAGGCGCCCGATGCGGCGCTGGATAGGCTCAGGGCGATACGCCCCTGTGCCGTGGAAACGCAGGAACAGCTGGCATGGGCCCGTGACTGGTAAGAAGTCGCCGGGCCGTCAGCGGCTGCGACGACGCGCGCGTGGCACCGGGGTGAGAGGTTGGACAACGACCCAAGCGGGGCTCGTTACGGCTGCTTCCTTCCGGACCTGACCGGGTTGGCGAGGCGCTTGCCCGCGCCAACCTCTCGATTGTGATATACGGGTCATTCGACGGATTCGCAAGCCGCCGCGACATGCGGGCCCCGATCCATGGGCAGAAGAAGGCGCAGGAAGCCCGCCGGGGTTTGGCCGGTCACCGAGGCCGCCAGTCTTTCAAGCTCTTCGGGATAGCGCCGTAGCCCCGGCCCGGTGTCGAAAAGTGCCGATGTTCCCGCGGGCAGGGCGCGGAAGTGCCATATGGGCGGTGATGCCGATACCCGGATCGTACCCAGCCGGGCCACGTGCCGCGCCACGAGGTCCCGAACCGGCCGGTTTCCCACGTGCACCAGCCTGCCGTCGGTCAGGTCCGCGTAAGGGCCGGACCCGAACGCGCGGTAACTGTTCGTGGCAAGGATGAATTCTGCCTTGTCGTCCAGCGGTTTCCCGTTGAAGTGCAGCGCGCGGATCCGGCGCGCACCCGCGTCAACCAAGTTACCCGTGCCATCGTAGCGCGCCGGTTGCGACAGGTCGACACGATAGCTCAGCCCGTCGATGACGTCGAAGTCGTGGCCCGGTATCGTCATGTCGCGCAGTCTCTGGTCGGTGTCGCCCGGTATCAGCCGGTTGAAGCAGATCGCGGCCCGTTCCAGCCAGTCGCGCACTTCCGCCCCGGTCAGGCGCAGGCCGCACAACGTATTGGGAAAACAGTACAGATCAGCGGCATGCCGCAGGCTGAGCGGCCCCGGCGGAATATCGGTATAGTGTTCCGCGCCGCCACGGCCGCCTGTTCGGAACGGGGCCGAGGCCGACAGGACGGGCAGGCCGGCATGCGGGCTGCCCGACAACGCCTCGGTCAGCGCGGCACGCTGCGCCGCGGTGACAAGGCGCAGCGCCGGATCATCCCGCACGAGCGACAGGTAACTGTGCAGCGCCGTGGCGCTGTGCCCGATCGGTTTCCGGATAAGTTGCCGTGTCCGGTCATGCGCGGGTTTCAGGACCTTGCGCAGCGTCCCGTCCTCGGGGGTGAGCGCGTCTTGCGCGTCCCGCGCCACCGGGCGTGCCTCGCAGCGATGCGACGCGACCTGCCAGCCATCCGGCGTTTTGCGAAGGTCAAGGTCGATCACGCCCAGATGCGACCCCTTGAACCCGCCCATTACCGTCGGCACCCCGTGAAGGCGGCCATTGAGAGGGTCGACACCGTCCGGAGGTGGCCCCCCCGCACGATCCGGCACGGGGAAGGTCTCGTGCGTGTGCCCGGCAAGGATCGCGTCGATGCCGTCAACCCGCGCGAGCGGTCTGAGCGCGTTTTCCATGCCCGGCCGGGCAGGGCCGGGATCAATGCCGCTATGCGCAAGGATCACGACAATGTCCGCGCCCGCCGCGCGCACCTGCGGCACGCGGGCCCGCGCCGTGTCGACGATGTCACGGCTCGTGACCTCGCCGCTCAGGGCCGCGTGATCCCAGACCATGACCTGCGGCGGCAGAAGGCCGATGATGCCGATCCGCAGGTCGTGGCGCGCGCCCGCATCGTCGGTGAAGCATCGATCAAGCATGACATAGGGCGGCAGCAGCGTGTCGTCGTCGGCCGGTGTCGCGCCCTCGCACGTTATCGCGTTGGCGCATGTAACGGGGAATTCCGCTTCGGACACCGCTTGCAGCAACCGGGTCAATCCGAAGTTGAACTCGTGATTGCCAAGCGCCGCCGCATCGTAGCGCAGCGCGTTCATCGCCAGCATCACCGGGTGCGGCCCTGCCCACCGGCCCGAGGAATGCGGCAAAAGGTCGCTCAGCGGGGTCCCCTGCAGGAAGTCGCCGTTGTCGAAAAGCAGGCAGTTGCGCGCTTCCCGGCGGGCTTCCGCGATCAGCGTGGCGGTACGCGTCAGGCCGTAAGGCCGCGCCGCCAGATCGGCGTAATAATCATGCGCCACTAGGTTGGCATGCACATCGGTCGTTTCCAGCAGGCGAAGCCTCAGTGATGGCCGTGCGGGCAGGGCGCCGGGCCGCGGCCGGCGCCGCGCGTCTGCGTCTGATGTGTGGCCCGGTAAATAGGCGGGTGCTGGCATTGAGGCTGAACCGAAAGATTTGGACCCTACACTTTCGTATGATTGGTGCAACAGGCGGCATCATGCAACCCAAGCGCGAAAATTATGCCGCTGCACACGGTTGGCGGCGTCTCCAGGAGCTGCCTTGTTCCTCGCTGCCCCACGTGCAAACAAGGGCCAAGGGAGGCGTGATGCAACGAGCAGAATCAGTCACATTCGGAGGATCCGGTCTCGACAGGGCCGCCGATCTGCGCGGCGACGCGCAGGCCCAGCAGATGCGCATTGACGAAGGGCTTGCGGCGACAATCGTGCTGTGGCGGGGCAAGCCGATGGTGGCCGGCAGCCAGCGCGACAGCCTGGCCTTGCTGCCGATGGACCATCCGCTGCTGGCCGGCCCTGCCTTGCCGCGCATCCTGCTGGGGCGCGAGGCATCCGGCCGGCTCATCTATGCCCACGATATCTCGGGGTGGCAGCCCGACGGGGTCGATCCGGCGTGTCTAGACGGGTTTTCCGACGAGACCGAACAGCGGCATCCATTGGCGCCGCGTAACTGCGTCTTTGCCGAGCTTCGGCGCATCATGGCGCGCCTGAGCCCGCGGGACGCGGAACTGGCCGCGACGGCCAGGGCCGTTGCAGGATGGCATGTCAGCCATCGTTTCTGCGCGCGCTGCGGCGGCGAAAGCCGGCTGGTCCTCGACGGTTGGCAACGGCGGTGCGACGCGTGCGGGGGGCAGCATTTCCCGCGCACCGATCCTGTCGTGATCATGCTTGTCACGTGGGGCAATTCCGTGCTTGTGGGGCGTTCGCCGGGCTGGCCGGAGGGGATGTATTCCCTGCTCGCCGGTTTCGTCGAGCCGGGCGAGACGATCGAGGCCGCCGTGCGGCGCGAGGTGCGCGAGGAAACCGCCATCGAGGTGGGCGCGGTGACCTATCTTGCAAGCCAGCCCTGGGCGTTTCCGGCGTCCCTGATGTTCGGCTGCCGTGGCGAGGCGCTCAACCGCGACATCAGCATCGACCCCGCCGAGATCGAGGACGCCATGTGGATCACGCGGGAAGACATGCTGACCGCCCATGCCGGTGAGCATCCTTTCCTCAAACCGGCGCGCGAAGGCGCGATCGCGCATTTCCTTCTGCGCAACTGGCTTGCGGACACCCTCGATTGACGCGAGAATGATCGCGACGGGCAGTTGTATGAAAAGAGTGGCAGCACATGATGCAGTTCGGCACCAGGGAAGACATCGCAGCGCCGGTTGATCACGTGTTCGCCGAGCTGTCCGATTTCCACGCCTTCGAAAGATCGGCGCTGCGGCGCGGGGCCGACGTTCAGAGGGTTGACACCCTGAAAGCCGTCGGACCGGGCATGGCGTGGGACATCTCCTTTCGTCTCAGGGGCAAGCAGCGCAAGATCAAGATGGAACTCAGCGCCTATGAACCGCCCACGCGCATGGTCTTTTCCTCGCGATCCACCTCGATGGGCGGCACGATGACGGTTGATCTTGTCGCGCTTTCCCGGGGGCGCACACGGATGGCGCTCGATATCGAGCTGGTCCCCAAGACCCTTTCGGCCAAGTTGCTGGTGCAATCGCTCAAACTGGCCCGTGGCAACCTGCGCAAGCGCTTCCGGCTGCGTGTAGCGGATTTCGCGAACGATATCGAGGACCGTTACAAGGGGGCGGTCGGCGACATGCGGTGACGCATGGCAAAACGCGCCGCCTGTGACAAGGCGGCGCGTCTGGTTGGGGAACACCCACTTTCATCGGATGCCGTGAAGCAGGCTTGCGTGGTGTCACCCAATGTGGTTCCCGCGCTCATCCGCGCTGAGCTCGGCGATATGCGTCGGGCGCTCGTCGGCGCTGAGCTCGGCCGTGACCGTGGCCGACTGGATCGCGGTGGTTGCTGACAGTGCAAGAGCAGCGCTGATTGCTGTAAAGCTGAGGATACGCATGGCTTCTTCCTTTCCATCGTTGTCCCGGCGTGTCCTGCCGGGGTTAAGGCTGGCTTGGCGCCCGCCTTTCGTACCAACGATCTGGGAGCCCCGAGCGGGATTGAAAGGATCGGTACTCGCACCGTGAAAGTGCGCTCACGCACATTCTCGCGCATGTGAGCGGCGGAGGGTGCGTAGATCACCATTTGGTGATCGCAGGTTGGCGCTGCCACGGCCGAAATTCCGGCCGATCGGCACGAAGGCGGCCTGACAGCCCCCGCCACGCGGCCGGCGCCTAGTGACGGCGCGGATCCGCCGGGTAAACCCCGAGCATCGTGATTTCCGACGTGAAATAATCCAGTTCGTCCAGGGCGCGCTTGACCGCCGGATCCTCGGGATGCCCCTCGATGTCGGCGTAGAACTGCGTCGCGTGGAACGATCCCCCCAACATGTAGCTTTCGAGCTTGGTCATGTTCACGCCGTTGGTGGCGAAGCCGCCCATCGCCTTGTACAGCGCGGCGGGGATGTTGCGGACCTGGAAAACGAAGGTGGTCATCATCCCGTCATCGCCCCGGCGGGAATGATCCGGATGGCGCGACATCACCAGAAAGCGCGTGCGGTTGTTGCCTTCGTCCTCGATGTGCCGTGCCAGCACGTCCAACCCGTAGATCTCGCCGGCCAGTTCCGAGGCGAGCGCGGCCAGCGCCGGGTCTCCGCGATCGGCCACTTCCCGGGCCGACCCGGCGGTATCGGCACCGCTGACGCGGCGGATGTCGTGCCGTTCAAGGAATTCGCGGCACTGCCCCAGAAGCATGGTGTGGCTCATCGCGCGTTCGATCTGCCCCAGCTTGGCGCCGTGCAGCGCCAGCAGGTTTATGTGCACGCGCACGAAGGCTTCGCCCACGATATGCAGCCCCGAGGACGGCAGAAGGTGATGGATATCGGCAACGCGCCCGAAGGTGGAATTCTCTACCGGCAACATGGCGAGTTCGGCACGCCCCGTGCGCACGGCGTCCATCGCATCCTCGAAGGTGCGGCAGGGCATCGCTTCCATCTCGGGATAGGTCTCCCGGCAGGCCTGGTGCGAATAGGCGCCTGGTTCGCCCTGAAAAGCAATGCGGTCTGTCATTGTGGTCAATCCTGTCGCGGCCCGGACCGGGCGTTTGGTCGCGCAAACTACACCTTGCGTCGGACAAGGGGAAGCGGATAGATACCCCGTCAAGGGATACCAAATGGAAACGGGCCTATGTTCGATACGATGACACTTACGAAGATCGTCGGCAGCTTCTGCGGGGCGCTGCTGGTGTTCATGATGGGCAACTGGGCGGCGGAAACGCTTTATTCGATGGGTGGCGGCCACGGCGGCGATCATCAACAGGCATACGTGATCGACACTGGCGAGGACGAGGAGGACACCGCGGCGGCCGAGGATACCGGCCCGACCTTCGCGGAATTGTTCGTCAGCGCGGATGCCGGCAAGGGCGAGCGTGTTTTCAACAAGTGCAAGGCGTGCCACGCGCTTGAGCAGGGGGCCAACGGTGTTGGTCCCTACCTGTATGGCGTGGTTGGCCGGGAAACCGGCGGTGCCGAGGGGTACACGACTTACTCCGGCGCCCTGGGCGAAGTCACGGATGCATGGACCCCGCGCGAACTGGACGCCTTCCTGGAAAACCCGGCCGGCTACGCGCCCGGTACGTCGATGGGCTTCGCGGGTCTGCGCAAGCCCGAGGATCGTGCCAACGTGATCGCTTACCTTGATCAGACCGACGGCGACACCTACGAGATGGATCTGCCCGAGGAACAGGCCGAGGCCGGCGATTCCGGCGCGGACATGGCCGAGGAAACCGCGGACGCGTCAGCCGCGACGGAAATGACCACGGAAACCGAAGACGGCGCAACGGCGGATGCGGCCGAAACCACCGAGGAATCCGGCGCGGCCGAGGGCATGGCCGAAGCCGATACGCAAGCCGATACGTCGGACAGCGGGCAATCAGGGTTCGCCGCCAAGGTCGCGGCAGCCGACCCGGCGGAAGGCAAGAAAGTGTATCGCCAATGCCAAGCCTGCCACGTGGCCGACAAGGAACAGAATCGCGTCGGGCCGCACCTCGTGAACCTGATCGACCGCGAGATCGCCAGCGTGGACGGCTTCAACTATTCCGACGCGCTGACCGGTCTCGACGGCGGATGGACAGTGGATGAATTGAACGCCTGGCTGGAGGATCCGCGCGGTTACGCGCCCGGTAACCGCATGAGCTACCCCGGCCTCCGGTCCGAGGAGGAGCGCGCGGCGGTCATCGCCTATCTCGAGTCGCTCGGCGGCTGATCGGCCACGCCGACTCCGACACTGGTTACAAGGGCCGCCGGCTGCCCGTGTCGGCGGCCCTCCGCATGTCAGGTCCATGCAAGAGGTCATGCGGGTGTTTCGGCGCTTGAAAGACAGCCCCGCCCTCATTTAGCTTGCCGGTAACAGGAAAAGCGCCACCTCGGTGGGCAAATAGGAGATGCGCATGACCCGACCCCGCAGCCGGGCCAAGGCCCGGGCGCTCGGCCATCTTGGTCAAATGGTCGTTCCGGCCGTTGGCCTGTGGCTTGCGATGGCGATCGTTGCCATTGCGCCCGCCGCGGCGGACGAACAGCAGATCATCCGCAGCCATGGCTATTCCTTCTTCGGCGACCTGAACTACCCACCCGATTACAAGCATTTCGACTATGTGAACCCCGATGCACCGAAGGGCGGCGAGATTTCCATCGCGCTCAGCGGCACGTTCGATTCGATGAACCCGTACACGCGCAAGGGGCGCGCCGCGGCATTGGCCACCGTCATGTACGAAAGCCTCCTCGGCCAGACGCTGGCCGGAAACGGCTCGTTGCCCGCCGACGATTATGACGAGATGTACGGTCTTCTGGCCCACACCGTCGAATATCCCGAGGACAAGTCGTGGGTGATCTTTCACATGCGCCCCGAGGCGCGGTTTTCCGACGGCACCCCCGTCACGGCGCACGACGTGGCCTTCTCGCACAACCTGCTGCTGGATCAGGGGCTGCAGAGCTATGCCGAAGCGGTCCGCAAGCGCATACCCGAAGTCGAGGTCATCGACGACCACACGATCAAGTTCCGCTTCGCCGACGGTATCTCGCGCCGCTCCCTGATCGACCAGGTCGGCACGGTGCCCGTCTGGTCGAGGAAATGGTACGAGGAAACCGGCGCGCGGCTTGACGAAAGCAGGCTCGAAGTCTCGCCCGGTTCAGGCCCGTACGTGATCGACAAGGTCGATGTGAACCGGCGCGTCGTCTACAAGCGGAATCCCGATTACTGGGGATGGGACCTGCCGATCAACCGGGGACGGCACAATTTCGACGAGATACGGCTGGAATATTTCACCGACGCCACGACCGCGTTCGAGGCCTTCAAGGCGGGCGAGGTCACCTTTCGCGGCGAATCCGACCCCAAGAAATGGGCCAGTTTCTACGAGTTTCCGGCAGTCGAGAACGGCCTTGTCAAACGCGAGGAACTGCCCGACGGCTCCCCGCCGACCATGACGGGCATCGTGTTCAACCTCGGGTCCGAGGTGCTGCAGGACAAACGGGTTCGCATGGCCATCGCCTATGCCTTCAACTTCGAATGGACCAACGCTTCGCTCTATTACGGCCTTTACGAACAGCAGCGGTCCTTCTCGCACGGGACGCATCTCGAGGCCGAGGGCCTGCCCGAGGGCGACGAGCTGGCATTCCTCGAGTCACTGGGCGATCTCGTGCCGCCCGAGGTACTGACCGAGGCCCCCTACCTGCCGCATGACTCCGACCCCGATCGCCTGCTCAGCCGTGGCAACATGCGCAAGGCGATCCGCCTTCTGGGCGATGCGGGCTGGACAGTCGGTGACGACGGCAAGCTGCGCAACGACGCGGGCAGGGTGATGCGGCTCGATTTCCTGTTCAACGCCAGCGGTGAGCCCACGCAGGAAGCACTCGGGCAGGCATTCGTCCAGAACCTGCAGAAGCTGGGCATCGACGCCCGGTTCGAGGCCGTGGATTCGGCCCAGTACACCAAGCGCGAGCGGGATCGCGATTATGACCTCGTGTTCGATGGCTATCCCTCGCTTCTGGGTACGGGCACCGGGCTTGCACAGCGCTTCGGCTCCGAGGCGGCCGCGTACAGCCTGTTCAACCCGGCCGGGCTGGCCAGCCCGCTCGTTGACCGCATCATCGAGCGGTCGTTGCGCACCGAAAGCCAGCAGCAAGAGGACATGACCATGCGCGCCCTCGACCGCGCGCTGCGACACGCATTCTTCCTGATCCCGGACGGGTTCGCGCCAGATCACTGGGTCGCCTACTGGGACAAGTACGACCACCCCGATCAGATACCGCCCTACAGCCTCGGCACTCTGGACTTCTGGTGGGAGGACCCCGAAAAGGCGCAGGCGCTCGAAACCTCGGGGGCCTTGCAATGACGCTGCTCCCCGTCGCGGCGGATGCGCGCGCATGTCATCCCGCGCCGGGCGGCGCGGCGGGGAGGGCCGTCTAGGTGGGCGCCTATATCCTGCGCAGACTGTTGCTGATCATTCCCACGCTTCTGGGGATCATGGTGATCAATTTCGTGCTGGTCCAGTTCGTGCCGGGCGGCCCGGTCGAACAGGCCATCGCGCAGATGCAGGGGCAGGGCGACGTCTTCGGCGGTTTCGCCGGCGGGGGCGAGGATTCCACGCTCCGCGAGAGCGAGGGCGAAGGCTACGCCGGTGCCCGTGGCCTGCCGCCGGAATTCATCGAGGAGCTCAAGGCGCAGTACGGTCTGGACAAGCCGCCGCTGCAACGCTTCATCGACATGATGTGGAACTACATGCGCTTCGATTTCGGGGAGAGTTATTTCCGTTCCATCAGCGTGACGGACCTCGTGCTGGAAAAGATGCCGGTCAGTATCTCGCTCGGGCTGTGGTCCACCATCATCGCCTATCTCGTTTCGATCCCGCTCGGCATTCGCAAGGCGGTGCATGACGGGTCGCGTTTCGACAGCTGGACGAGCGGGGTCATCATCGCGGCCTATGCCATCCCGGCTTTCCTGTTCGCGATCATGCTGCTGGTCCTGTTCGCAGGCGGCAGCTACTTTCAACTCTTCCCGCTGCGAGGGCTGACCTCGGACAACTGGGAACAGTTCAGCCTTTGGGGCAAGGTGGTGGATTACCTCTGGCACATCACGCTGCCGGTGCTGGCCTCCACCATCGCGGCCTTCGCGACCCTGACACTGCTGACCAAGAACAGCTTCCTCGACGAGATCAAGAAGCATTACGTCATGACGGCCCGCGCGAAGGGGCTCAAGGAAAGCCGGGTACTCTACGGGCATGTTTTCCGCAACGCCATGCTGATCGTGATCGCGGGTTTCCCGACGGTGTTCATCGGCATCTTCTTCGGCGGCTCGGTCCTGATCGAGACGATCTTCTCGCTTGACGGTCTTGGCCGCCTTGGCTTCGAGGCGGCGGTTGGGCGCGACTACCCGGTGATGTTCGGCACGCTGTTCCTCTTCGGTCTGATCGGGCTCGTGGTCAACATCCTGTCCGACCTGATGTACGTGCTTGTCGATCCGCGCATCGACTTCGAGAAGCGGGAGGGCTGAGGCGATGACGCGGCTCGGCATACAGACCCCGCGCGTGGCAGCGGCACGGGGGCGTTGGCCGCTCGTGATGCGCGCCGGTCACCGGGATGTTCTCGGGCAACACAAAACGGTGCGCCGGGCATGAGGCTGTCACCGCTGAACCGGCGCCGGTGGCGCAATTTCCGGCGCAACCGGCGCGCCTTCTGGTCGCTCATCCTGTTTGCCGTGCTCTTCGCGGTGGCCCTGCCGGCAGAGTTCGTGGCGAATGACAAGCCAATTCTCGTTCAGTATCGCGGCGGCTATTACATGCCGATTTTCAATTTCTACTCGGAGCAGGAATTCGGCGGCGACTTCGCCACCGAGGCGATATACCGCGACCCCGAGGTTGAATGCCTGATCGTGTCGGGCGGCTTGACCGAGTGTTTCGACGACCCTGCGGGCATCATCGCCGACGCCAGTGACGGGGAGGTCGCGGGCACGCCGATCCAGAAGGGCTGGACCCTCTGGCCCCCCATCCCCTACAGCTTCGACACGCCCGTTGACCGCCCGGGTGCCGCGCCGCTGCCGCCCAACGCTCAGAACCTGCTTGGGACGGACGATACCAAGCGTGACGTTCTGGCCCGGGTCATCTACGGGTTCCGCCTGTCGGTGATGTTCACCCTCATCGTGACCGCGCTGTCCTCGCTCATCGGGATCTTCGCCGGCGCGATACAGGGCTATTTCGGGGGCTGGCTGGACCTGATCTTCCAGCGCATCATCGAGATCTGGGCGGCGACGCCGCAAATCTACGTCATCATCATCCTCTTCGCGATCCTGCCGCGCAGTTTCTGGCTTTTGGTCGGGATCACGGTGCTGTTCGGCTGGATGGCGCTCGTGGGCGTGGTGCGTGCCGAGTTCCTGCGCGCGCGCAATCTCGAATATGTCCGCGCGGCCAAGGCCCTTGGCGTGGGCAACCTGACGATCATGTTCCGCCACATGCTGCCCAACGCGATGGTCGCCACGTTGACCATGCTGCCCTTCGTCATCACCGGGACGATCTCGTTGCTGGCCGGGCTCGATTTCCTCGGCTTCGGCCTGCCGTCCTCGGCGCCGTCGCTCGGCGAACTGACCCTGCAGGCCAAGCAGAACCTGCAAGCGCCGTGGCTGGCCTTCACCGCCTTCTTCGCCTTCGCCATCATGCTGTCGCTGCTTGTCTTCATCTTCGAAGGCGTGCGCGACGCCTTCGATCCGCGGAAGACCTTCGAATGAGCCTGCTCGAAGTCAAGGACCTCTCCGTCGCCTTCAAGCAGGACGGCGCGACCATCCCGGCGGTCCGGGGGGTCTCGTTCTCGGTGGACCGCGGCGAGACCGTCGCGATCGTGGGCGAGTCCGGGTCGGGCAAGTCGGTGACAGCGCTTTCGACCGTGTCGCTTCTTGGGCCGTCGGCGCGGGTGTCGGGGCACGTCACCTACGATGGCCAGCAGATGATCGGTGCCTCGGACAAGCTGCTGCGAAAGGTACGCGGCAATGACATCAGTTTCATTTTCCAGGAACCGATGACATCGCTCAACCCGCTTCACACGCTGGAAAAACAGCTCTGTGAAAGCCTCGAAATCCACCAGGGCCTGACAGGCGACAAGGTGCGCGACCGGATCGTCGAACTGCTGACCCGGGTCGGGATACGCGATGCCGAAAGCCGGCTGGGTGCCTACCCGCACCAGTTGTCGGGCGGGCAGCGGCAGCGGGTGATGATCGCGATGGCCCTTGCCAACAAGCCCGACATCCTGATCGCGGACGAGCCGACAACGGCGCTCGACGTCACGATTCAGGCGCAAATCCTCGACCTGCTGGCCGAACTGAAGCGGGAAGAAAGGATGGGCCTGCTGTTCATCACCCATGACCTCGCGATCGTGGAACGCTTCGCCGATCGCGTCTGCGTGATGAAGGACGGCGAGATCGTCGAAAGCGGCCCCACGGCCGAGTTGTTCGCCAACCCGGGCCACGACTATACCCGTAAACTGCTTGCCGCGCGTCCCTCGGGGGAACCGGCGCCGGTGCCCGCCGAGGCCGAGACGCTGGTCGAAACTGAGGGGCTACGCGTCTGGTTCCCCATCCACAAGGGATTCCTGCGGCGCACCGTCGATCACGTCAAGGCCGTCAACGATGCCAGCATCTCGGTCCGGGCGGGAGAGACGCTGGGCCTCGTGGGCGAGAGCGGATCGGGCAAGACAACGCTGGCGCTGGCCATCATGCGGCTGATCCAGTCCGAGGGGCGGATCACCTTCGGCGGCGAGAACGTGAACACGTGGTCCACCCGGCGCCTGCGCAAGCGGCGGGCGCAGATGCAGATCGTCTTCCAGGATCCGTTCGGCAGCCTCAGTCCGCGGATGACCTGCGAACAGATCATCGCCGAGGGGCTCGGCGTTCACGGCAAGCCCGATGACCGCGCCGTGCGGGATCTCGTGGCCGAGGTTATGGAGGAGGTCGAGCTCAACCCGGCGACCATGGACCGCTACCCGCACGAGTTCTCGGGCGGGCAGCGGCAGCGCATCGCCATCGCCCGCGCCATGATCCTCCGGCCCCGTCTGGTGGTGCTGGACGAACCCACGAGCGCGCTCGACATGACGGTGCAGGTGCAGATCGTCGACCTGCTGCGACGCCTGCAGGTGAAACACGGTCTGGCCTATCTGTTCATCAGTCACGACCTGAACGTGGTGCGCGCCATGAGCCACCAGGTGGTCGTCATGAAACAGGGCGACATCGTCGAGGCCGGCGCGGCGCAGGCCCTCTTCGACAACCCGAGAACCGAGTACGCGCGCACCCTGTTGCACGCGGCGCTCGACTTGGCCGTTCAGGCCTGACCGCGCGCCGGATGGTGCCCGTCCTCGCCAGTCACTGACGCACGGTTGCCGTGTTGCCCGTGCCCGTCTGGCGGATGTCGGCGATGTTGCCGTTTCCGTCCTGGCTCACGCTGAACTGGTTGCCGTTCCCGTTGACGCTGGCGATGACGGCGTTCCGGCTGCCGTCCTGCAGCGTCGCGAAGTGGTTGGCGTCGCCCGTGACCGAGATGATCGAGAAATTTTCCGTCCCGGTCTGCCGGAAGTCACCCGGCACCAGCACCGGTGACGCCACGGCGCCCGTGAAACCGCCGGCATTGTTGTTGTCCGATCCCTGAATGTCGAGCTCGAAGAAATTGCTGCCGCGTTGGCTCACCCGGCCGAGGTTCGCGTGGCCCACCACGGTTATCTCGGCCATGTTGTCGCCGCCAAGACCGCCGTCAAAGCCCTGTTGAACCGTGAAATCGTTGTCGTCACCGCTGATCGCGAGCTCGGCGGTATTCGTGCCGACCTGTGTCACCAGTATCTGGTTGCGGTCGCTCAGGCTGGCGGGGCGGCTCGGCCGGCGGGTGTCGAGGTCGATCAAGGCCGTGTTCGTGCCCAGCTGGTCGACGCCGATCGTGTTGTCATCCCCCTCGATCGGGGCGAGCGCGATATCGTTCTCCGTCCCGTCCTGCCGCAGCCCGAACTGGTTGTCGTCCCCGCTGACCGTGATGAACCCGACCGAGTTCATGCGTCCAGCTTGGCGAACGCCGAAATCGTTCCCGTCGCCAATGATCAACAGGTTCATGAAGTGGCCGTTGCCCCGTTCGTCTTGGGTGCCGGCCTCCTGGATCAGGCCGCTGCTGGTTATGCCGGGCACATCCGCGTAGCCTGTCAGGGGATTGGTGCCATTGCGCACACCGCGCATGACGACGGTGATCTGGTTGGGCTGCCCCTGTGCCACGCTGTTGGTGAACTGGTCGATCAGGGCGATACGGTTGCCATCGCCCTCTTGCGTGATATCGGCGGTCTGCGCGGCCTGACCCGAAAGCTGTTCTTGCCGGACCTCCTCGACGCTGTGCGCCCCGTCGCCGGATTGGCGGATGATCAGCGTGTTCGCCCCGTTCGTCACGCTCCCGCGCGAGAGCTGTTGAACACTCCCGACGGAATTGCCGTCTGCCGTCTGCTCGATCCGGATCCTGTTGAAAATCCTGTCGGTATTCTCGCGGCCAAGCTGCCGCAGCCCCGGCGCCGCCAGCCCGACGGTGTTGACCGTGCCCGTCTGGCGAATGTCGAGATCGTTGAAAATCCCGTCCTGCACCATCGGCAGGCTTTCGGCCCCGGCACGGTTAAGGCTGCCGGTCTGTTCGATCCGGGCGGCGTTGTCGCGACCGATCTGGTCGATCACCGCCGCGTTGTCGGACACGGCCTGCGCCTGCGCGGCGCTTGACAAGACGATCACCCCGAAAACGGAGGCAAGGCAACGGGCGACGAAAGGAAACTTTGCAAAAGACATGGCGACTTCCCGGTCTGAATGGAAAATGGGCACCCGGCTTTGCGCCGGGGACCCGAATGGTCACGTTGGCGTGACCCTGAGCAAGGCCTACGGCTTACTGCGACACGCCGAGGTTGTTGAAGCTGCCGATCTGGCTGAACGTCGTCGAGCTGCCGTTGCCGACCTGGGCCACAGCAACCTCGTTGCCGAAGCCCGAGGTGATTGTACCGGTGATGCTGTTGCCGTTGCCGTCCTGCAGGAACGAGAACAGGTTGTCATCCGATTCGGTGCCCGAGGCGCCGACATTGAGCAGGATCGAGTTGTCCGAACCATCCTGCGTCAGGGTGCCCGGTGCGAGACGCCCGTCGAGCGTCGCGACCGTGGCCGCGTCACCGAAGAAGGTGCCATCGCCATTGTTACCGGCGGATGCGCTGTTGTTGTCGTCACCCCAGAGACTGACAGTGAGCGTGTTCTGGCCGAGAGCACCGCCTGACTGGTCAATCACCAGCAGGTTGTTGTCGCTCTCCAGGCTGCCGATGAAGTTGCCGTTCAGTTGCACGTTGGCCGAGTTGAAGCCCGATTGCGTCACCGACACGTCGTTGGTGTCGCCGGTGATGCCGACGGCGGCGGTGTTCTGGCCGATCTGGTCGATCGTCACGCTGTTGGTGTCGCCTTCGCCCGGGGAAACGAAGCTTAAAAAGAGCCCGGAACCATCGATTCTGACGCTGGCGGTGTTATTGCCGTCCTGATCGACGTCGACCTTGTTGGCGTTGCCAAGGATGACGATACCCGACGCGTTGCCGAGGGCGAGGCTGGCCTGATCGACGGTCACGAAGTTGTCGTCGCCGCCCGGCAGGACCCCGCCGATTTGCAGGCCGGAGCTGTTGTTGTCGCCGTCCTGATCGATGAACGCGTCGTTGCCCGAGCCGAGGATCCCGGCGGTGGAGCTGTTGCCGACACCATCCTGATCGGCTTCGAAGAGGTTGCCGTTGCCGAGAATCTGCAGCACCGAGCTGTTGTCACCGGTCTGCAGGATATCGACCTGGTTGTCGTCGCCGGTGATGACATCGACAACCGAGTCGTTGCCCAGGGCAATGGTGTCCTGCGCGACATTCACATCGTTGCGGTCGCCCTCGATGTCGACATCCGACTCGTTGCCGAGCCCGGTTTGAGTGACGCCGACAATATTATCGTCGCCGTGGATGTCGACAGCCGACTCGTTGTCGCCGTCCTGGTCGATGCTGACGATGTTGTCGTCGCCACGGTTGAATCTATCGTCGATCACCACGGTCGAAGTGTTGCCGTCGCCCGCCGCGCTGTCGTCCTGCACCACGTCGACATCGTTGGTGTTGCCCTCGATCTCGACATTCGAGTCGTTGGCGTCGCGGATCTGGGTGACGTCGACGGTGTTGTCGTCGCCGTCGATGGTGACGTCCGATTCGTTGTCATCGCCGCCTAGGAGCTGTGTGGTCTCCGGGGTGTTCACGAGGAACTCGGGCCCGACTGACGGAAACAACGGGTTCGGAATTTGCACGGCCGGAATAATCACCGTCTCGGGTTCTTGACTGACGGTCACCGTGTTCGAGTCGCCGACCGACAGGTTGTCGGCACGGTTGCCGTCGCCCTGCTGAGTGACGTTCGTATCGTTGTCGTCGCCGACCTGTGTGACGGTAGCGGTATTGCCGTCGCCCTGCTGCAGAACGTCGGTTTCATTGTCGTCGCCATCCTGATCGACCGTCGCGACCTGGTTCGCGCCGCCGCCGACCGAGCCATCTGCGCCGAGGTCCTGATTGATCAGCGCGGTGTTGTCGGCACCTGTTTGATCGAGGAATGCTTCATTGTCGTCTGCATAAGCGGCTGCCATTGAAAGCCCGAGCGCCGTGGTGCTGGTAAGAAAGACTTTGCTGAATGTCATCGGACTCTCCCGTAAATTGCTGGTCATATCAAGTCCCGGGGCGGCGGACCGCCCCGGGGAATTTCAAACCCGGCTTACTGGGTCACGCCGAGGTTGTTGAAGCTGCCGGTCTGGGTGAAGGTGGTCGAGCTGCCGTTGCCCAGCTGGGCGACAACGGCCTGATTGCCATTTCCGCTGATCGTCCCGTCGATGCTGTTGGTGCTGCCCTGTTGCAGCATCGCAAACCTGTTCTGGTCGCCGTCAACGTCGAGAAGAAGGTCGTTGTCGTCACCGCGCTGGAACAGGTCACCCTTGTCCAGGGCCATGGTGTTGGCCGCCAGCGCATCCCCCGAGAACGCGGGCAAGGACGTGGCGTTGTTGCGGTTACCTGTCACCGACACGTCCATGAGGTTGCCGCCGCCGTCCTGCGCCAGTTGCAGACGGTTGAATTCGCCGGTCATCGACGCGTCGAGGGTGTTGCTGCCGGCCCCGGTGACGCGCGCTGTCGCCACGTTGCGGAAGCCATCCTGCGTCAGCGTTGTGACGTTGTTGCCGGCACCGCTGACATCGACGAATCCGTCGTTCTGACTGCCGGTCTGGTCAACGAGGGTGGTATTGGAGCCACCGCCTTGAACATTGGCCTCGCCGAAATTGAAGTCACCGCTCTGCATCACCGTGGCAACGTTATTGCCAGCGCCGTTGATACCGACGTCGCCTTGGTTTAGCTGACCGGTCTGGTCGATCAGCGTCACGTTGTCGCCGTCGCCAAGGACATCAGCAATGCCAGAGTTGAGCTGACCGTCCTGTGCCACGTTGGTCGTGTTGCCGTCACCGCTGACAAAGATAAAGCTATCGTTGGCATCGCCGGTCTGCTTCGCCAGCGAATCGTTGTCGTCACCCGACACATCCGTCTCGGCGAAGTTGCCATCGCCGGTCTGGTTGAAGCCGGTGCTGTTGCGGTCGCCAGTCACGCTCGACAGAAAGATCCTGTTAAAGTCCCCGAACTGGCCGACCCCGACCGAGTTGTCATTGCCAGTCACCTCAATTCCGAGCGCGAGGTTGCCCTCGCTCTGCTGCGACACGCCGTATGCGTTGCGGTCACCGATCAGGGTGAGATCCGTGCTGTTGCCGATGCCGTTCTGCAGAACCTGCGATTCGATCGCACCACTGGCCCCGGAGAAATCATCGGTGAGCGGCAGAACGTCCCACAGGCTGCTTGCATTCACGCCGTTGAAATTGCCCGTGATCGTGACGGTCGCGTCGTTCTCCGATCCGACCTGCTGAAGCACATCGAGCATGTTTGTGCGCCCGCCGGTCTGCAGCACAGTCGCATTGTTGTCGAACCCGCTCTGGCTGGCCGTGTTCACCTTGTTCGTCGGTCCGGCCTGCGTGATCGTCATCTCGTTCGCCGCGGCACCTGGGGCGCCGGTGAATTCCTGTTCGGCCGTCCCGATCTTGTTGCTGTTTCCGCTCAGCTGTTCCAGCGTCAACGTGTTCATCAGCGAGGGCGATGCAACGGCGCTGCTTTGATCGACCGTGCCGATGCCGCCGAAGTTCGACATCTGCCGGATCGTCGCACTGTTCGAGGTGCCGGCAAGCCCGTCGGGCGCGGTCTGAAGCACGGTTGCCGTCTGGTTGCGACGGCCGTCCTGGATGGCATCCAGCACGTTTCGCGACCCTGTCTGCGTCACTTCGCCGGCAGCCACATTCGTGCGGCCGAAATTGTTCTGGTTGCCAGCGCTGCCGTCATTGCGCTGGATGAGGGTGATGGCGTTGTCATCACCGTCCTGCGTCATCGGCTGGCCCGGCCGGCCAGCGCGGTTCTTGACGCCCACGGTCTGGTCGATGGAAGCGGTATTTCCAGCGCCATCCTGATTCAGGAGAGCCTCGTTGTCATCTGCGACTGCCGCCGTCATCGACAGGCCGAGCGCGGTGGTGGAGGTGAGAAGAAGTCTGGAGATTTTCATGAAAATGTCCTCGAAAGAGCCGACAAGGAACGGGTGCCCGGCTCTGAGCCGGGCACCCGAAGGATCATGAATGAATGATCGTCGCGATCATCAGGCGATTATTGCATGATACCGACGTTGTTGCCGCTGCCAGTCTGGCTGAAGCTGGCAGAGTTGAAGCTGCCGATCTGACCGACGACCGCTTGGTTGTAGCTGCCGTTCGAGATAGAGCCGACAATGGTATTTGCTGTTCCCTCTTGGTACATCGCGAAGCTGCTCTTGTCGGCATTTACGCCGGTCAGGGTCAGCAAGGTCGGAGTGTTGCTGGAATTGCCCCGCTGGATCAGATCGCCTTGACGGAAGCTTGCAGCAACAGGATCCCCGTTGGCGCGCACGAAGTCGCGGGCGATCAGTGCACTCCCGCTAAGCGCGTTGGCGGTGGGGAAATTGTTATTGTCGTCGCCCTGGAAGTCGACGTCCATCTCATGACGGCGCCCAGCCTGGTTGGCGTTGAGGTAGTTGTCGTTCCCGGTCACCTTGAGAGACGCCTCGTTGCTGGTCCCGCTCACTTCGAGATAGGTCGTGTTCCGGTCGCCGTCCTGACCGATCAGGGAGTTGTTCCGGCGGCCGTCGACATCCGCCGAGGCAAAGTTGTCGTCACCGTCCTGGTTGAAGCCGATGCTGTTTTCGTCGCCATCAACGACGGCCAGATCGATTTCGTTGCGATTGCCGTACTGCCCAACACCGATCGAGTTATCGTCGCCGGTCACCATCATGTTGACGGCAAGGTTGTCGTCGCCCATCTGCAGGGTGCCATAGGCGTTGCTGTTACCCGTGATCATCAGGTCGACATTGTTGCCGTTTCCGAACTGATCGAGAGCGCCAGCCATGGCACCACTTTCGCCGGATGCGCCCGGATAGATCCTTGACGTCAGGCTGGTCGGCACACGGGTCGCGCTCGACGTGGTCAGCGGATCAATCCCGTTGTCCATCCCGCTGATATCGGCATTGGTGGTGTTGGAATCGCCGATCTGCTGCGCCTGACGGACCTCGTTGTTCGTGCCGCTCTGCGTCAGGTTCATCGAGTTATTCTTGCCGTCTTGGTTCAGGCTTGAATAGGCGGGCGACGCGGAAGGCGCACCAACGATGTTGTTGGCCGGCGCGATCCGGTTGTTGGTCCCCGACTGATCAATGGTCAGCGAGTTGCCGTTGCCATTCTGGCGCAGGCGACCGCCGGCCACGAGGTCGTTGCCGTCCTGAGTGATCGACATGGTGTTCGGTGTGCTGCCGCCCGAGAGCGTCTGGCGCACTTCCTTGGTCCGGTTGTTATCACCGTCCTGCATCAGGTCCAGCTGGTTCGACAGGCTGGAAGCCGCACCGCCCCGTTGGATCATGTAGGTGAAGTTGTTTCCGTCACCGTCCTGTGTGACGTTGGCGGAGTTCTGGTTGCCATCCTGAACGAAGGCATCGCCAGTGCCGATGCTGTTCGAATCGCCGATCTGCGTGAAGTCCAGATCGTTGTCGTCGCCGTCCTGGTTGATTTCCGAGTTCGGGTTCGACCCGCCATGCACGCCGGCGGTGCTGTTGGTCGCTGCCGATTGATCGATAATGGCCGAGTTATCGGCGCCATCCTGATTCAGGAGGGCCTCGTTGTTATCCGCAACCGCCGCCGTCATCGACAGGCCAAGTGCGGTTGTGGAGGTGAGAAGAAGTTTGGAGAGTTTCATGACAATGTCCTCGTCACTTGGGTGAAAAATATATTTCCGTGCCACCGTCCGGGCTAAGCGGATAGCGGCGTCGTCAACTGCTCGATACCGCGGGTTTTCCCCGCTTTCTGACTGTGCCGGTCGAGGGCCGGCTGCCCGCCACCCCGACGGTTAAGATTCGTTGACGCTTCGAAATCGAATGGATGTGAGCAGCCCGGATCGGGGCTCGGTTTTGCTGTCTTCGTGGTCATACCGACCCCCACTTGGTTAAAAAGGCATCATCCATTGATGAATCAGCGCAACGAAAGTGTGTTAACGATACTTAACGTGCCGCATGACTGACAACAGTTTTTCGCGATTGCGCCCAAGTTTCGCCGCTTTTCAACCTTGGGTTGCCGGGCGGCCTCGTGTTTGTCGACGCAAAAACAACAAGTCGTCCTTTGGGTTGTTATTGTTGCCAAAAATGCACACTTGAGATTCGCCTGCGCGTCGAATTCGGGCGCAATTGGGGCAGCAATCTGGCGGCGCCTTCGGGATGGCGGCGGGCCCGCCATCTGCCATGGCCTTTCGCGGCGCTCGGTGTTGTGCGTGGGCAACACCGAGCGCGTGATATAACGCCGCATCGCACGCGGACACATATTTGCCAGCATTTGCTGCTAGTAAGCTGGAAATTCATCCGGTTCTGCATCATGGTGAATGTGAATCACGGGGGTATTCATGCGTTACAAAAGGTCTTTCTTACCGGTCATGGCCATCGCTCTCGGGCTCGCCGGCGGGTCCGCGTCCGCGGGGGACCTGACCTTCCAGTTCATCAATCCCAGTTTCGGCGGCAACCCGGGAAACAGCGGGCACCTGCTGTCGATCGCCAACGCGCAACGCGAGGCGACGGCGTCGGACGCCGATGACGGCGACGGCGTGCTTGGGACGGGGGACGACACCGGGGATGATGCCCGCAACAGCCGCGCCGACCTGTTCGTCCGGCAGTTGGAGGGACGGCTTCTCTCCGCCCTGTCCGCCGAGGTGACTGACGCGATCTTCGGCGAAGACCCGCAGGATCAGGGAACGGTCGAGTTCGGCGATACCACGATCACCTTCGAACGCACCCCCGAGGCCATCACGCTGGACATCATCGACCTGCTGGATGGCACCTCGACGACGATCTCGGTGCCGCAGCTGGTCACCTCCGGTGGTTGATCCGCGTCAACTGCGTCACCCGCGCGCGTTGCGCGGGTCCGGGCGCCACCAAGGGAATGGAACATATTGGAACGAGTGCTTCGCATGACATCGCGTATTTCAAGAATTCTTCTCGCACTGGCAGCCGTGGCCGTCATCGGCGGTTGCGTGCGTAGCGAACAGCTTTACGAGGGAACACATGTCGCCAGCGTCGGGAACCTCACGGCGCAGAACAGGTCCTTGCGCGAAATCGCGCCCCCCGCGCAGCGCCAGATCGTTGCCGTTTACGACTTCCCCGACCTGACCGGCCAGTACAAGGAACGTGACAGGGTGCAGAGCCTCTCGCGCGCCGTGACACAGGCCGGCGCGCCCCTGCTCATCAAGGCGTTGCAGGACGCGTCCAACGGGCGCTGGTTCTCGGTGCTGGACCGCTCCAGCCTCGAAGCCGTCGTGCAGGAGCGCCAGATCATCGAACGGATGCGTCAGCAGTACCGCGGCGAACAGAACGTCAATCCCGCCGTGCTCGGGCCGCTGATGCATGCGGGAATCATCATCACCGGCGGTGTCGTGGGCTACGACACGAACATGAATACCGGCGGTGTCGGGGCGCGGTATCTCGGTATCGGTGCAAACCGCGAATGGAAATACGACGTGGTCAGCGTCAATATCCGGGCCGTGTCCACCGAGACCGGCGAGGTGCTGGCGAACGTCGTCGCGCGCAAGCCGATCGCGTCGATCAAGGATCAGGGCGACGTCTTCCGCTACATCGAGCTGGACAAGCTGCTCGAAGCCGAAGCCGGCTACAGCACCAACGAACCGCGCCAGATCGCGGTGCAGCAATCGGTTGAGAAGGCGGTGATGGGCTTGATCGCCGAGGGGGCAATGCGCAACATCTGGAGCTTCGACAGCGAGGAGGCCGAGCGCAAGTTCATTTCCGGCTACCGGCAGGAGCTGTTCAACGGAGAGGTCCCGCCCTCGGCCCGCGCCGCCGCGGCGCGCCCGGCCACGCGCAAGGCGGCCGCCATTCCGCAAACGCGCCCCGTCAAGCGCGCCGAAGATATACGCACGCGCCGGAACAGGCCCAAGGCAGAGCCCGATCCGCCGCCGCCGCCGAGGCAGGACGAGGTCCTGGGGTAAAGCCGGACGGCACCGAAAGACGCGAAAGGCGGCCCCGAAATAGGCCGCCTTTTTCGTATTTTCGCACCCGCATGCCAAAATTTGGGCAGAATTCCCTGATTGTATGTCCCTACAGGCGACGATCAAACGGGGAAGATCAATGGTGCGCAACACGCGGCAGTTTTCACGCGGATTCTGGGTGACGCTTTTCGTGGCATCGGCCGGCCTTGGCGGCGCGGCCGGCGCGGAGGACAATCCGAACATTCTCGACCGGACCGGGGCCCCGTCGGAAAACCGGCTGATGATCGACCAGTCCGCGGACGGGGGTCATACGGCCCGCCTGCACCTTGGGGCCGAGCAGGCGGTCCTTCCCGGTGCGAACTGGGCACGGAGAACCCCGTCGTTGCTCGAACCGGGCCGAATCGCGCAAACCGGCAGCGCGCACATCCTGACCGCCAGCATCACGGGCGAGGCCAATCAGCTCGCGGTCCTGCAGACCGGGCAGGCCCACCGGGCCACCATCTTGTCCGACGGGACGGCCAACATGGTCAGCATCGCGCAGACCGGTCACGGCAACAGCGCCGGCGTTTCGCAGGCCGGCACGCGAAATTCGGTGGTCATGATCCAGAACTGATGTTATCCTTCCTTAATATGGAGGGATTGCCATGAGACCTTACGTGAAAAACATTTTGTCAGCATCACTCACTGCCGCCCTGTCTCTTGGCGCCGGCGGCGCTGCTGTCGCCGGTAGCGGCAACAACGCGTTCGTGATACAAGAGACGCCCCCGAACGTATCGGATGGCAACTCGTTGAGCATCGACCAATCGGGCGCAAGCAATTCGTCCGTCGCGGGCGTGTCCCGGAACAGTGTCGATCCCAACGATGCAACGAATATCATCTCGCTTGCTCCGGCGCCGGACGAGACGCAGTTTCTCAGCATCGAGGATCCGTTGATTTCCTTCGATCCGAACGGTGCCGCCACGCAGAGCGGGATCGGCAATTCGGCCAGTATTGTCGCGGGCAGCGATACGCAAGTCGGGATGTTTCAGTCCGGGGATTACAACGATGGATCGATCGACGCGGGGTCCGGTCAGGTCCTGCTGTATCAGGAGGGAAACAACAATTCCGGCACCTTGTCCACGGCTGGCGGCGCGTCACGCGCCTCGCTCCTGCAGGAAGGCAACAACAACGTGGGCACTGTCGCTGTCGTCGGTACCGATGCCGAGGGCCTGTTGACGCAGGTCGGCGACGGCAACAACACGTCCCTTGACGTCACCACGGCGGGCGCATCGGTTTCCTTCACCGTCGAAGGCAACAACACCAGCACCTCGTTGCCGGCAAGCGTCGTCTCGACGTCCGGTGGCGGCCAGGTCACGATCATACAGCGGCCGTTGGGATCACAGTGACAATCCGGGCAGCGACATGGGACACCAGAACCTGCGCCGGTACCTGAGGTCGGTTCTTGCGTCGGCGGGATGTGCGCTGATGGCGGCGGCGCCCACCTTCGCCGGGGACATCTCCGCCACAGGGTCCCTGAACGTCGTGCCGACTGACGGCGGCTACCGGATCACCGCGTCGCTCGACGGTCGCGGCAGCGGGACAATAGAGGCGAAGATGACGGTGCTGAAACAGGATGGCAACGGGCGTGTCCAGACGCAGCAATCCCGCCGCATCCGCACGCGCAAGGGCCAGAGCGACGAGGTCGCCACGAGCACCGTTTCATTGGCGGACGAGGGGACGCTGAAGGTCACATTGGTCTTGTCCGAGGGCGACCGCACCGTTTATCGTGAAAGTCACGAAGTCACCCGCGAAATTCCATAACAAGAGAGAAATCCACGTAAATGAACGTCGGTTTAAGAAATGCTGTTCTTTCAGCGCTGGCCCTTCCGTTTTTCGCGCAGGGCGCGCTCGCGCAGACCGAAGAGGAACTGCGCCAAGCCTTCTCGGGTGCCTGGTTCGCATTCGAGGACTCCTACAGCGACGGCAACGGCCCGTGCCGGATATACCTGAGCAACGAGAGCGTGTCGGACGATGGAACCCTCCTTCTCAAGGGGGCCACCGAGGGCTGCGCCGCGCCGCTGACCGAAGAGATCTCGTGGCGTGTCGAGTCTGGCAAGATATTGCTGGAAACGTCGTCGGGTCAGCAGGTGGCGGCGCTTGGCGGGAACCCGCAGCGCCTGTCAGGTGACTACGTGCGCCCGCCGAATGCTCTGGTGCTCGAACGCCAAAGCGGCAGCGGCGCCAAGGCCGACCTGACGGCGGCCATCAAGTTGCACGGCTGCTATTACCTGGGGTTCACGCAGGATTGTGCCGAGCCGTCGGCGACAGAGGCGCCCGCATTCGAGGATGGCCTCGCCCGGATCAAGGTGCTGGTGAACCTCAATGCGCGCAGCCAGCCCCGTCGCGATGCGCAGGTCATCGGAACGATCCCGGCGGAGTCCGAGGTCACGGTCAATGCCTGCCTCACCACGTCCGACGGAATTTGGTGCCGGGCCCAGTTCAACGAGGCCAACGGCTGGATGGCCAAGTCCGCGATGCGCGCGGGGGAATGGCCGGTGATCACCTTCGTGAACGCGCCGATGGCCGAACAAACCGACGACTGAGCGCGAACGCCGGTGACCGGCGCCTCGCGCCGGCACCCGCGAAATCCCGCTTGGGCGGTGACCTTCATGCGCGGTCGTGCGTCGGGGCACCTAGCCCCGGAAACTCGATGACAAGTGCGGCGTGGTCGCTGGCATGGGGCCGGTGGCGCCCCGTCTGCGGCAGGTGTATGCCGGTATGGCGCCTTGCCTCCAGCCCCAGCCCTTCGCGGTGCACATCCGGCCGGCTGTCGGGAAAGGCGGCAGCGAGGGCCGGGCTGGCCAGCATGTCATCGGGCCGTCCATACCCCCCCGACCACGCATCGTAATACGTCCACCGCTCTTGCCCGGGCAGACGGTCCAGCAAGCTGACCGAAAATGGCGGCAATACGGGTGACACGGCGCGCTGTTCCGTCTGCCGGGCCGGATCGTTGAGATCGCCGAGGATCATCCACAGGCCGCGCGCCGGATCGTCGAACCGCCGTTCGATCAGTCGGCGCACCGCCAGAGCCTCGAGATGGCGAACGGGCCACGCCGCCGCGGCGTCGGGGTAGGGCGCCTTGAAATGCACGATCACCAGCATGAGCGCGCCGATATCCACCACGAGGCAATCGCGCCGAAAGACGGGCGTTTCCGCGGCATGTCCCGCCGGTGCGGTCAACCCCAGATCCCCCGGACGCAGTTTCGCGTGGCTCCTGATGTCCGCCGGGCGAACGCGGCTGAGCAGGGCAAGGTCCAGCCCCCGCCCGTCGTTGCCCGGCAGGCAGATGCGATGGGTATAGGCGGCGATCCCTGTGGGCAGCAGGTACGTATCGTGGAAAAGCTCCAGCGTGGCCCGGTCGAACACTTCTTGCAGCGCGATCACATCGGCGTCGAGCGCGGCGATCACCCGCGCCGTCAATTCGCGGTCGCGTTGATCGAGCCGGGGCGCCGCGCTTTCGCCGGTATCCCTGTCGCGGGCCCCGTCAAGACGGGGGCCGCCCGCACCGTGCCGCAGCCGCAGGTTCTGCAGGTTGAAACTGGCGATGCGCACCGCCCCGCGCCGGGCTTAGATGGCTGAACTGTGACCGGCCTCGTCCATCTCGTAGGCATCGAGGCTGCGGGCGATCATCCGGGCGAGGGGTCGTGCCTCGGGCGGAATGAAAAGGCCGCTGTCATCGACCCGCACCAACCCCGCGAATGCGGCCGAAACGCCATCGAACATGCCGCGCAGGGCGCGGTGCGAAATGCCGAAGCGGGCGGTGATTTCGGCGGAGTCGATCCGGAAATCGCACATCAAGGCCTCGATCATCCGGCTGCGCATCCGGTCGTCACCCGAAAAGACGTGGCCGCGCGTGGTCGAGAACCGCCCCTGCCGGATCGCGCCGGTATGCGCGCCCGTCGCGGGGGCGTTCTGCGCGTAACCCTGCGGGAACCGCGATATCGACGACGCGCCGACCCCGATCAATACATCCGCCGTGTCGTCGGTATATCCTTGAAAGTTGCGCCGCAGCGTACCGGCGTCGCGGGCGACGGTCAGCCCATCCTTTGGGGTGGCGAAATGATCGATGCCGATTTCCGTGTAATTGTCCCAGCGGAAAAGGCGGCGCGCCGTTTCGAAAAGGTCCAGACGTTCCTCGGGTGTCGGCAGGCTGTCCGACGGGATGAGCTGCTGGCGCTTGGCCATCCACGGAACATGCGCATACCCGTAAAGCGCGACACGATCCGGGTCGAGCGACAGCAGCTTCTGCACGCTCTCCGTGATACGGGCCGGCGTCTGGTGCGGCAGGCCGTACAGGATGTCGGCATTGAGGCTGCGGATTCCGCGCGCCCGGATCTCCTGCACGGCATCGCGGGTCACGTCGTAGCCCTGGATGCGCCCGATGCTTTGCTGGATCGCATCGTCGAAATCCTGCACGCCGATTGAGGCGCGGTTCATGCCCGCCGCCGCCAGCACGTCCAGCCGGGCGCCGTCGATCTCGTTCGGATCGATTTCCACGGAAAATTCGGTTTTCTCGGAAAACGGGACGACCTGCTTGATAACCTCCGCCAGCTCTTGCATCATATCGGGAGAAAGGAGGGTTGGCGTTCCACCGCCCCAGTGCAGCCTTGACAAGCGCACACCTTCGGGCAAATGACGCGCAAGCATCGCCATCTCGGCCTTCAAGGTCTCGAGATAGGCCCGTACGGGGGCATCGCTCTGCGTTCCCTGCGTGCGGCATGCGCAGAACCAGCACAGCCGACGGCAGAAGGGTACATGCACATACAATGAGATCTCCGCAGCCGGGGGGATCGACTCGATCCAGCCCGCGAAATCCGAGGCGCCCACGTTGTTCGAGAAATGAGGGGCCGTCGGGTAGCTCGTGTAGCGGGGCACCTTTGCGTCAAAGAGCCCCAGCCGTTTCATTTGTGCTTTGGTCATCATGTCATCCATGTAAGACGCGCGCTGCGGCGAAATCCTTGACCCAGATCAAGAAAGCAAAAAGTGAGTGCGATGTTGAAGGAAGAAACGAATTCGATACCGCGCGAATGCGGCGATTGTCCCATCAGGCACCGGGCCGTCTGCGCGCGCTGCGAGGCGGACGAGCTCGAGCGTCTGGACCAGATAAAATACTACCGCAATTTCGAGGCCGGCCAGACTGTCATCTGGTCGGGTGATCCGATGGATTTCGTGGGGTCCGTCGTATCGGGGATCGCGACCCTGACCCAGACGATGGAAGACGGGCGCACCCAGATGGTGGGGCTTTTGCTGCCCAGTGATTTCGTCGGTCGGCCCGGCCGCGACGCGGCCGCCTATAACGTCGTGGCGACCTCCGACGTGGTGATGTGTTGTTTCCGGCGCAAACCGTTCGAGGACATGATGCTGCGCACGCCCCACATCGCGCAGCGGCTTCTCGAGATGACGCTTGATGAACTCGACGCGGCCCGCGAATGGATGCTGGTTCTGGGCCGCAAGACAGCCCGGGAGAAGATCGCGTCACTGCTTTCCATCATCGCGCGCCGTGATGCCTCGCTCAAGATGCAGGGAATCAAGGGCAGGATCGTGTTCGATCTTCCCCTCACGCGAGAGGCGATGGCGGATTACCTTGGCCTGACCCTGGAAACCGTCAGCCGCCAGATGTCCGTCCTCAGGAAGGAGGGCGTGATCGAACTCGAAGGCAAGCGGCACGTGACCGTGCCGGATTTCGAGAAATTGTTGCAAGAGGCGGGTGATGACAGCGACGGGGGCATGCTGGCCTGACGCGGGAACCGGCCCGCATGACGGCCCGGTTGCGTCCGGCGCAGGGCCAGCATGGCCGACGGCGTTCGAAACCTCTTGTTGGTGCGGGGCGTGCGGCCTTATAACCACGTCGGTCTGAGGAACGGAAGCCGCGACATGCCCTATCAGAAAGTCACCCCGGAGAAGCTCTCGTCGGCCGTCACCCGGCAGATCGAGAAACTTGTCCTTCGCGGCATCCTGAGGCCCGGGGAACGCCTCCCGCCCGAGCGCGACCTCGCCGACAAGCTCGGCGTGTCCCGGCCGTCGCTGCGCGAATCGATTTCGGAGTTGCAGGAAAAGGGGTTGCTGGCCACGCGGGCGGGCTCGGGAATTTACGTGGCGGACGTGCTCGGCAACGCGTTCTCACCGGCGCTTGTCCGCCTGTTCGCGGATCACGACGAGGCCGTTTTCGATTACATCGCGTTCCGCCGTGACCTCGAGGGGCTGGCGGCGGAGCGTGCCGCGCGGTTGGCCTCGGACACCGACCTGCGCGTGATCCAGACGGTGTTCGACAAGATGCAGGCGGCCCATGACAAGACAGGGCCCAAGGACGAGGCCCGCCTCGACGCCGAATTTCACATGGCCATCATCGAGGCCAGCCACAACGTCGTGATGCTGCACATGATGCGGTCGATGTTTCAGCTTCTGCGCGAAGGCGTGTTTTACAACCGGCAGGTCATGTTCAAACAGCGCACCACGCGCGGCGCCCTGCTTGACCAGCATCGCGCCATCAATACCGCGTTGCAGGCACGTGATCCCGACGCCGCGCGCCGCGCCGTGATTGCCCATCTCGATTACGTGGAACAGGCCCTGGCCAACCAGCAGAAAGCCGACCGTCACGAGTCGATCGCGCGCCAACGGTTCGAACACGAACGCTCTCGCTGACGCGCATGACATGCGGCGCGGTGCAACGCACGCCGCCTTCACGATGCCCGCCCTCGCGTTCCGCGCTGACGCGTTACCGACGCGATACGCCCGCGATGCGGCCCCCCGTTTTCCACGTTTACCAAGGGGTTGAGCCGTGATTCGCGGCTTGGCTACCCGAACGGGGCGTCAATCCCAATCCTTTTGGATTGGATAAATTTTACCAATTGATAAAATTTCAAAACGTGGGATACTGCCCCTGTCGGAGCCACCCATTCGGAGCAAGCCATGACTGACAAGACGCTAAACCCCGGCATTCATCCTGGCCGGCTGGACGCGCCGCAATACGAACAGAATTTCGCCGATCTGCATCCGCCGTTGGATGATCACGCCGCGCTCGTGGCGGCTGACCGCTGCTATTTCTGCCATGATGCCCCCTGCATCACCGCGTGCCCGACCGAGATAGACATCCCCCTGTTCATACGACAGATCGCCACCGGCACCCCCGAGGCCGCCGCCAAGACCATCCTCGATCAGAACATTCTCGGCGGCATGTGCGCGCGTGTCTGTCCGACCGAGACCCTGTGCGAGCAGGCATGCGTCCGTGAGGCGGCCGAGGGCAAGCCGGTTCTCATCGGGCAGTTGCAGCGCTATGCCACTGATACGATTATGGAAAACAAGGGTCACCCGTTTACGCGGGACGCGCCGACGGGAAAACGCGTGGCCGTCGTCGGGGCGGGCCCCGCGGGCCTCGCCTGTGCGCATCGGCTGGCCATGCGCGGTCACGACGTAGCTGTTTTCGATAGCCGCGCCAAGCCCGGCGGGTTGAACGAATTCGGTATCGCGGCCTACAAGACGGTCGACGGGTTTGCCGAGCGCGAGGTCGACTGGCTTCTCGGTATCGGGGGCATTACCGTTGAAACGGGCAAGCAACTGGGGCAGGGCCTGTCCCTTGATCAGTTGAAATCGGATTACGACGCCGTGTTCCTCGGGGTCGGGCTCGGGGGCGTCAATGCGCTCGGCTTGCAGGACGAGGAGAAGGACAACATACTTGATGCCGTTGATTTCATTTCGGATCTGCGGCAGGCGGGTGACCTGTCCGAGCTTGCCATCGGGCGCGATGTCGTCGTGATCGGTGGGGGCATGACGGCGGTTGACGCGGCCGTTCAGGCCAAGTTGCTGGGCGCCCTGAATGTCAGCCTTGTTTACCGGCGCGGCCACGACCGCATGAATGCCAGCGAATACGAGCGGGATCTCGCAGCCTCCAAGGGGGTCCGGATCATCACCAACGCGGTCCCCATTGCCATCCACGGCAACGGGTCGGTGCGCGAAGTCGAATTCGAGTTCACGGATGACGATCTGGCGCCGACCGGCGAAACCTTCCGCCTCCCGGCCGATCAGGTTTTCAAGGCAATCGGCCAGACGCTCGAAGCGGACGGCCTTCCCGAGCTCGACGGTCGCAAGATCAAGATCACCGGTGCCGGACGTACCAGCGTCGAAGGTGTCTGGGCCGGGGGTGATTGTGCTGCGGGCGGTGATGACCTGACCGTGACGGCAGTTGCCGAGGGACGCGACGCCGCCGAGGATATCCACGCCAGCCTGACAGGCGCGCGCGGGTAACGCCGCGCCAAATTCAAACAGGGAGATCAGCAAGATGGCCAATCTCGAATCGAACTTCATCGGGATCAAATCCCCAAACCCGTTCTGGCTGGCCTCCGCGCCGCCAACGGACAAGGAATACAACGTCCGCCGCGCATTCGAGGCCGGCTGGGGCGGTGTTGTATGGAAGACGCTGGGGGAAGACGGCCCGCCGATCGTCAACGTGAACGGCCCCCGTTACGGCGCGATCTGGGGGGCGGACCGGCGACTTCTGGGTCTGAACAACATCGAACTCATCACCGACCGCAGGCTCGAGGTGAACCTAGAGGAGATGACGCGTGTGAAGAAGGACTATCCGGATCACGCGCTGATCGCGTCCCTGATGGTGCCTGTGAACGAGGACAGCTGGAAAGCCATTCTTGAACGCGTGATGGAAACCGGGTGTGACGGGGTGGAGCTCAATTTCGGTTGTCCCCACGGGATGAGCGAACGTGGCATGGGATCGGCAGTGGGGCAGGTTCCCGACTACGTTCAGCAGGTCACGGAATGGTGCAAGAAACATTCGGACCTGCCGGTGATCGTCAAGCTCACGCCGAACATCACTGATATCCGCAAACCCGCACAGGCGGCCAAGGACGGTGGCGCCGATGCGGTTTCGCTCATCAACACGATAAACTCCATCACGTCGGTCAATCTCGACAGCTTCGCGCCGGAGCCCATGATCGACGGAAAGGGGGCGCATGGCGGCTATTGCGGTCCGGCAGTCAAGCCTATCGCGTTGAACATGGTGGCGGAAATCGCGCGGAACCCTGATCTGAACGGGGTGCCGATTTCCGGCATCGGCGGGGTCACAACGTGGCGTGACGCGGCCGAGTTCATGTCGCTTGGCGCGGGCAACGTGCAGGTCTGTACCGCCGCGATGACCTATGGCTTCAAGATCGTGCAGGAGATGATCTCGGGCCTGAGCGAGTTCCTGGATGAAAAGGGCTTCACATCCGTTGACGAGTTGGTGGGGCGTGCGGTGCCCAATTGCAGCGATTGGCAGCATCTCAACCTCAATTACGTGACCAAGGCGCGGATTGATCAGGACCTGTGCATCAAATGCGGCCGGTGCTTTGCCGCCTGTGAGGACACGAGCCACCAAGCGATCACCATGTCCGAAGACAGGGTCTTCGACGTGGATGACAGTGAATGCGTGGCCTGCAATCTTTGTGTGAATGTCTGCCCCGTCGAAGGGTGCATCACGATGGAACGTCTGGCACCCGGAACCATGGATGAGCGTACAAGGGAGGTTGTACAAGAGGAGTACGCCAACTGGACGACGCATCCCAACAACCCGGGAAAATGCGCGGCCGAGTAGCCACGGCCCCCCGCGGCCTTTAGGCTATAACAAGACTGCCGGGAAAGCCGCGGGGTACCGTCTCCGCGGCTTTCGCGCATCGCGCGGGGCGGCCGTCTTGCGCCGTGGCAGGGCTTGGGCGTCGTCCGGGCCCTTTCACGTGATTGGTTGCAATAACCGGCCGTAGAGCGTGTCGAGAAAGGCGGATGCCTCGTCATGGACGGGCTTTCCCCCCGCCAAAACGCGCACCTGCGCCTCGAAATCGGCATAATGCTGCGTGGTCGCCCAGATCGAGAAAAGCAGGTGCCGCGGATCGACAGGGGCCAGCCTGCCCTCGGCGATCCAGCGTTCGATCAGGGCGGCGGTGTCATCAACAAGCGGTTTCAGACCGCTTTCCAGGTGCGGGGCCATCCGTGGGGCGCCTTGCAGTATCTCGTTGGCGAAAAGTCTGCTTTCGCGGGGAAACTCTCGGCTCATGTCGAGTTTGCGGTGGACGTAATGCAGTATTTCCTCGCGCGGGTCACCATCGGGATCGATCTCGCGCAGCGGGGCCAGCCATGCATCCATGAGCTGGTTGAGCAACGTGACGTGAATCTCCTCCTTGCCGCCGAAATAGTAAAGGATGTTTGGCTTGCTCAGGCCGGCTTGTGTCGCGATCTGGTCGAGCGTCGCGCCCCGGTACCCGTGTTGTGAAAACACGTCGAGCGCCGCGTCGAGGATGCGTTTGCGGTTCTTCTGCTGGATTCGGCTCGGCTTGCGGGCCGGCTGCGCGTCATTCATCTATGGCTCCGTCGCGGAAAAGGCTTGGCAAGAATGATGTAATTTTCATCGACTGGAAAGGTGGCGCCAGGATCAATCCGTGCCGCGTGCGCCGATGCCCTTGAGAATGATGTCCTTTACCGATTGCTTGGCCGCCTCCCATTGTTCCTCGTCCAAGGCGGTGCTGCCATTCAGCGTCTCGATCTGGTGACCGAAATCGGCGTAATGCTGGGTTGTTGCCCATAGCATGTAGAGCAGGTGCCGCGGGTCGACCGGGTCCATCTTTCCTTCGTCTATCCAGCGCTCGATGATGCGCATGCGGTCTTCCGTCCACTCGACCAGCGTGGTTTCCAGGTAATCCTGGATGACCGGCGCGCGGTGCATCACCTCCGACGCCCAGACCTTGGAGCCGGCCGGGTGCCGTCGGCTGATTTCCATCTTGGCGTCGATATAGGCGCCAATACCCTCTGCCGGCCCCGACGCCGCATCGAAGAAGTCGGCGGCCTTGAGCCAGTCCTGAAAGATATTCTGGACCACCTGCCGGTACAGCGCTTCCTTGGTGGGAAAGTAGTAATGCAGGTTCGCCTTGGGCAGGCCCGCAAGATCGGCGATCAACTGCATCGTTGCCCCGCCAAACCCTGCTTCCGCAAAGACTTTTTCAGCCGCGTCGAGGATCAGCCGTTCGTTCTCTTGGCGGATTTCTTTTTTGCTGAGCGGGCGGGCGGATTGTGCCATCACAACTCTCCGAGAAATTTCTTGACCAGTTGGTCAAGCTGTGCTGCTGTCATCCCTGACCATACGGTCAAGATAAGACCGAAGGCAAGAGATCCGGAAATGCGGGTCCACGTCACAACAGGAAGGAGACTGCCATGACCGCACCCGGTCAGAACCTCAGGATTAATGCGGATCGGCTGTGGGACAGCCTCATGGAAGTGGCCCGGATCGGCCCCGGTGTCGCGGGGGGCAACAACCGTCAGACCCTGACCGACGCCGATGCGGAAGGCCGCGATTTGTTCAAGAAGTGGTGTGACGAGGCCGGCTGCACCATGGGTGTTGACGAGATCGGGAACATGTTCGCGCGCCGCGAGGGAACGGACCCTGATGCGCTGCCTGTCTACGTGGGGTCTCACCTTGATACCCAGCCGACGGGCGGGAAATATGACGGGGTGCTCGGCGTTCTTGGCGGGCTCGAGATCATCCGGACCTTGAACGACCTTAATATCAGGACGAAACATCCGATCGTCGTCACCAACTGGACAAACGAAGAGGGCACACGCTTCGCCCCTGCCATGCTGGCCTCGGGGGTGTTTGCCGGTGTTCACGCGCAAGATTGGGCCGAGGACCGCACCGATGCGGATGGAAGGCGCTTCGGGGATGAGCTGGACCGCATCGGTTGGCGCGGGGACGAAAAGATCGGTGCGCGCAAAATGCACGCCTTTTTCGAGTTGCATATCGAACAGGGCCCGATTCTCGAAGCCGAGGAAAAGGATGTCGGAGTTGTCACGCATGGGCAGGGGCTGAGCTGGACCCAGGTGACGATTACCGGCAAGGAAAGCCACACCGGCTCAACCCCCATGCCCATGCGCAGGAATGCGGGCCTCGGCATGGCGCGGGTACTGGAGAAGGTGGACGAGATCGCCTGGTCCAACAAGCCCGATGCCGTCGGTGCGGCAGGCCATATCGACATCTATCCAAATTCGCGCAACGTGATCCCGGGAAAGGCTGTGTTCACTGTCGATTTCCGGTCGCCGCAGCTCGAGGTGATCGAGGACATGGAAGCCCGGCTGCGCGCCGAGGGCAACAAGATTGCCGAGGAAATGGGGCTCGAGATCGAATTCGAGAAGGTCGGCGGTTTCGACCCCGTCAAGTTTGACGAAGGCTGCGTGACGGCCGTGCGCAACGCCGCCGAAAGGCTGGGCTATTCGCACCGCAACCTTGTCTCGGGTGCCGGGCACGACGCCTGCTGGATCAACCGCGTTGCGCCCACGGCCATGGTGATGTGCCCCTGCGTTGACGGGCTGAGCCATAATGAGGCCGAGGAGATTTCCAAGGATTGGGCCATGGCGGGAGCGGACGTTCTCATGCACGCGGTCGTGGAGACCGCGGAGATCGTGGAATGACATCTGGCCGACGCCAAGTAACGCAACCGATATTCCCCTGGATAGGATCAGCCATGAGAAGCTGTCGGGGAACGAGATTGACACAGGGAGATGGAAAATGACGACCAAGGTCATCAAGAACGGGACCGTCTGCACCGCTGACCGCACGTGGAAGGCCGATGTCCTGATCGAGGACGAGAAGATCAAGCAGATCGGCGAGGACCTGAAAGGCGACGAAGTGATCGACGCCGAAGGCGCCTATGTCATTCCCGGCGGGATCGACCCGCACACCCACATGGAGATGCCCTTCATGGGCACCACGGCCGCGGAGACTTTCGAAACGGGCACATGGGCCGCTGCCTGTGGCGGCACGACGATGCTGATCGATTTCTGCCTGCCCGGCGCCGACGGGTCGCTCAAGAACGCGATCAACGAGTGGCACCGCAAGTCGGCGCCGCAGATCTGCACCGATATCGGCTATCACATGGCCGTCACCGGGTGGAACGAGACCATTTTCAACGAGATGAAGGACGCCGTGGAAATGGGCGTCAACTCGTTCAAGCACTTCATGGCCTACAAGGGCGCGCTGATGATCGAGGATGACGAGATGTTCGCCTCGTTCAAGCGCTGCAAGGAACTCGGCGCGCTGCCTATGGTGCATGCCGAGAACGGGGATATCGTGGCGGATCTGCAGCAGCAGATGCTGCAGCAGGGCATCACCGGCCCCGAGGGCCATGCCTATTCGCGGCCGCCCGAAGTGGAAGGCGAGGCTGCCAACCGCGCCATCATGATCGCCGACGCTGCCGGCGTGCCGCTTTATATCGTGCACGTGAGCTGCGAACAGGCGCACGAGGCCATCCGGCGTGCGCGCCAGAAAGGCATGCGGGTGTATGGTGAGCCGCTGGTCCAGTTCCTGACCCTTGATGAATCCGAGTACTTCAACAAGGACTGGGATCATGCTGCGCGGCGGGTCATGTCCCCGCCGTTCCGCGACAAGGAAAACCAGGATGGCCTTTGGAACGGTCTTGCCGCGGGCTCGCTGCAGGTGGTCGCGACCGATCATGCCGCTTTCAGTACCGAGCAGAAGCGCATGGGCGTTGGCGATTTCACGAAGATCCCGAACGGGTCCAACGGATTGGAAGAACGCCTGTCGGTTCTCTGGACCAAGGGTGTCGAGACTGGCAGGTTGACACCGAACGAATTCGTGGCAGCGACGTCCACCAACGTGGCCAAGATCCTCAATATATATCCGAGGAAAGGCGCGATCGTGGAAGGCGCCGATGCGGATATCACGGTTTGGGATCCCAACATCACGCGCACCATCTCGGCCAGCAACCACCATTCGATCCTCGACTACAACGTCTTCGAAGGTTTCGACGTCACGGCGAATGCCCGCTACACCATCAGCCGGGGCGAGGTCATCTGGGCATGGGGTCAGAACAGCCAGCCACAGCCCGGCCGCGGCCGGTTCGTGCCGCGCCCGGCCTTCCCGTCGGCGCATCAGGCGCTGAGCAGGTGGAAAGAGCTGACTGCGCCCAAGCAGATCGAGCGTGACCCGATGAATATTCCGGCGGGAATCTGAAAAAACTTCGCCGTTCCCGCCGCTTGGCGGGCGCGGCCCATTGACATAACGAAGCCAGCGCAGCGCAATTGCGCTGTGCAAGCGGAGGGTGCGGAGTGAGCAGCCAAGCAGTGATCAGCGCGCGCGATTTGTCGCTGACCTTTCAAACCAATGACGGGCCGGTTCATGCTCTCAAGGATGTGAGCCTTGAGGTCGAGCGCGGGGATTTCGTCAGCTTCATCGGGCCGTCGGGGTGTGGCAAGACGACGTTCCTGCGCTGCATGGCGGATCTTGAGCATCCAACCGGCGGGGATATTTCGGTCAATGGTGTCAGCCCCGAGCAGGCCCGCCAATCCAGAGCCTACGGATACGTGTTCCAGGCCGCGGGGCTTTACCCGTGGCGGACGATCGGCGGCAATGTCAGGCTGCCGCTGGAGATCATGGGGTACGAAAAATCAGATCAGGACCAACGTATTGGCCGCGTCCTCGAGTTGGTTGACCTGGCCGGGTTCGAAAGAAAGTTTCCATGGCAGTTGTCGGGCGGGATGCAGCAGCGCGCGTCGATCGCGCGCGCGCTGGCCTTCGACGCCGATATCCTGCTGATGGACGAACCCTTCGGCGCGCTGGACGAGATCGTGCGTGACCACCTTAACGAACAGCTTCTGAATCTCTGGGACAGGACGAACAAGACCATCTGTTTCGTGACCCACTCGATTCCCGAGGCGGTCTACCTTTCGACCCGGATCGTGGTGATGTCGCCGCGCCCGGGCCGGATCACCGACGTGATCGAGAGTCCGCTGCCCAAGGAGCGGCCGCTCGATATCCGCGACACACCCGAATTCCTCGAAGTTGCCCATCGCGTCCGCGAGGGCCTGCGCGCGGGGCACGGCTATGACGAGTGACCGTCGCCCGCTCGGGCCAACCGGCAAGGAGGATACCTGATGCGCAACGCGCTTCCCGTTCTCACCGTCGTCGCCGTGATCGTCGTGATCTGGTACCTGGCGGCGATCTGGATGAATTCCACCTGGGCGCTGCAAATGGCCGAGAGGCTGGGCCGCGAGATGAGCTTTTTCGATCTGGTGGTTGCCACGATGACGCAGGATCGGCCCGTCGTCGCTGCCCCGCACCAGGTGATCGCGACGCTATGGGACGGTGTCTTCGGCCATGCCGTGACGTCCAAGCGCAGTTTCGTCTACCACGGGTTCGTCACGCTGGAGGCGACGCTGTGGGGGTTCGCGCTTGGCATCGTGGCCGGGGTCGGTCTTGCTGTCGCGATCGTGCACAGCCGCGCCGTTGACATGTCGGTGATGCCGTGGGCGGTAATCAGCCAGACCATCCCGATCGTCGCGCTCGCTCCGATGATCGTGGTCGTGGCCAATGCCGTCGGTGTCGAGGACCGTCTGGTGCCGAAGGCGATCATCTCGGCCTACCTGTCGTTCTTCCCCGTTCTTGTCAGCATGGTTTCCGGCCTGCGGTCGCCGAACGGCATGCAGCTCGACCTGCTCAAGACCTATGGCGCGAGCCGAGGACAGGTATTCTGGAAGCTGCGCCTGCCCGCGTCGCTGCCCTATTTCTTCGCCTCGCTCAAGGTCGCCATCGCGGCCAGCCTCATCGGCGCGATCGTGGGCGAGCTGCCCACTGGCGCGATCAACGGTCTCGGCGCGCGGATGTTGATCGGTAGCCAGTTCGGCCAGCCCCTCATCATGTGGGCCGCGCTGTTTGCCGCGGCGATCCTCGCGGGTATCCTGATCATCATCGTCGGCGCGATCCAGCGCGCGGCGGACCGACGCATGGGGGTGGCCCGATGACCCTGGTAGCAATGGCAGTTCTGATCTGGCTTGTGGCGTGGTGGGCCAATGCGCGGCTTGCCGAAAGCGGTGTGCGCGGGGCGCGCTATGCCGTCCCTGTCATCTTCGGTCTGACCGTACTGGTGATGTGGGAACTCATCGTGCGTGGGCTGGACGTCAGCCCGGTGATCCTGCCGGCTCCCACCGCCATTGCCGAACGCTTCGGGGCGAGCCTTGGAACGCTCTGGGTTGATTTCGTCCAGACGGTCGTGAAAGGCGCTTTCACCGGCTACGCCATGGGCTGCACGGCAGCGGTGCTGGCGGCGATCGCGATCGACCGCTCGCCCTTCCTGACCCGGGGGTTGTTGCCGGTGGGCAATTTCGTGGCCGCCCTGCCGATCATAGGCGTCGCGCCGATCATGGTGATGTGGTTCGGCTTCGACTGGCAGTCCAAGGCGGCGGTCGTGGTGGTGATGGTCTTCTTTCCCATGCTGGTGAACACGGTGGCCGGGCTGCGCGATACCGACAGCATGCAGCGCGACCTGATGCGCACCTACGGTGCGAGCTACTGGCAGACACTGCTGAAGCTCCGCCTGCCGGCGGCGATGCCGTTCATATTCAACGGGCTCAAGATCGCGACGACACTGGCCTTGATCGGGGCCATCGTCGCGGAGTTCTTCGGGTCTCCCATCAAGGGGATGGGTTTCCGCATCTCGACCTCGGTCGGCCAGCTTGCCATCGACATGGTCTGGGCCGAGATCGTTGTCGCCGCCCTCGCGGGCTCGCTGTTCTACGGCGGGGTTGCGTTGATCGAGAAAGCGGTGACATTCTGGCACCCGTCACAACGGGGCCGGGCATAAAAAGAAAACCGCTACCAACAAGGGAGACTGACATGAAAACACTGGCCAAGACAATCGGCCTCGCCACAGCCGGGCTATGGGCCGGCATGGCGCAGGCGGCAGACGACCTGACGCTGCAACTCAAATGGGTCACGCAGGCCCAGTTCGGCGGGTATTACGTGGCCAAGGACAAGGGGTTCTACGAGGAAGAGAACCTTGACGTCACGATCAAGCCCGGCGGCCCCGACATCGCACCGACGCAGGTGATCGCGGGCGGCGGCGCGGACGTCACGGTCGAATGGATGCCCGCCGCGCTGTCGGCGCGTGAAAAGGGCCTGCCGCTGGTCAACATCGCCCAACCCTTCAAACGCTCGGGCATGATGCTGACCTGTCTAAAATCCACGGGGATCGAAAGCCCCGAGGACTTCCCCGGGCGCACGCTCGGCGTGTGGTTCTTCGGTAACGAATATCCGTTCCTGAGCTGGATGAGCCAGCTAAATATTCCGACTGACGGTGGGGAGGATGGTGTCGAGGTCCTCAAACAGGGCTTCAACGTCGACCCGCTTTTGCAGGGGCAGGCCGATTGCATCTCGACCATGACCTATAACGAGTACTGGCAGGTCATCGACGCGGGTATTTCCCCGGAGGAACTGATCACCTTCAAGTACGAGGATCAGGGCGTCGCCACGCTTGAGGACGGGCTTTACGTGCACGAGGACATGCTCGAAGATCCCGAGGAAGTCGACAAGCTGGCGCGGTTCGTGCGGGCCTCGATGAAAGGCTGGAAGTGGGCCGAGGAGAATCCCGAGCAAGCGGCCATGATCGTGCTGGACAACGATGCGACCGGCGCGCAGACCGAAAAGCACCAGATCCGCATGATGAAGGAGATCGCCAAGCTGACGGAGGGATCCGACGGTGCTCTCGACCCGGCCGATTTCGAGCGCACGGTCGAATCGCTGCTCTCGGGCGGGTCGGACCCTGTTATCACCGAGCATCCCGGCGACGCCGCATGGACGCATGAGGTCACCGACAAGGCCTTCAACTGATCCTGCAGCGAAGCTGGAGAACGGGCCCGGGCCAATGATCGGCCCGGGCCATTTTCGTCGCGCGAAAGACCTTGCCATCTTGCGGCCACAATCGCCCCTGTTGCGTTTTCCGGCGTTCTGATGACTACATTTTGAGTCGATCCCATGACCCGGCTTTTGAAATCATTGAAATTGAAGACTTTATTCCGCCACACGCTTGTGCTACCTTCTTCATATAAAGAAGCCGGCCAAGAAAAGGCGGCGCGAGAGGCAGAAAAGAGTGGTTCCATGAAGGCTTGGAGCAAGCAGCCGATCCGGTGGGGTCTGGTCATTTTGGCCACCATCTGGATGCTGGTGATCGTGCCGCTCAGTGCGGCGGCGGCCCCTTATGCGGCAATGGTAATGGATGCCCGCAGCGGCGAGGTGCTGCATTCGCGTAACGCCAACACGCGGCTTCATCCCGCCTCCCTGACCAAGATGATGACACTTTACGTGGTGTTCGAGGCGGTCGAGAACGGCGAAATCGGATTGGACACGCCTGTCAGGATATCGCGTCATGCCGCCAGTGAACCGCCCTCCAAGCTGGGGCTCCGGGCGGGCCAGAAGATCAGGTTGCGCTACCTGATCCGGGCGGCGGCAGTGAAATCGGCGAACGATGCCGCCACGGCACTCGCCGAGGCCATAGAAGGCTCAGAGGCGCGCTTCGCCCGGCGGATGAACCGCACGGCCAAGGCCATGGGAATGACCCGCACCACCTTCAAGAATGCGCATGGCCTGACTGAAAGCGGCCACCTGTCCACCGCCAGTGATATGACCATCCTTGGGCGGCACGTTTTCTACGACTATCCCGACTACTACAACCTGTTTTCCCGTATCAAAACCCATGCGGGCCTGCGCACCGTCTATCACACGAACCGCAAACTGCTGCGCAGCTATCGCGGCGCGGACGGGATCAAGACGGGGTATACCCGCGCGGCCGGCTTCAATCTTGTCGCCAGTGCCGAACGCAATGGCGAACGCGTCATCGCCACGGTTTTCGGGGGGCGGTCCACCGCGACGCGCAACGCCAAGGTGGCTGAACTGCTTGATCTCGGGTTTCGCAAGGCGCCGCGCCGTGTGGCACTGAACCGTCCGGCGCGTCCGCGATATCTTGGTAAAGTGGACGGGGCTGCCGGCCGCACGGTCCGGCTTGCCGGGGCTGCGGCCGTCAAGAAAAGTCTTCGGCCATTTCCGCGCCCGGTGCCGGAGCAGCCTGCTGTCGTAGCCACCAAGACCGAGATCGAGGAAGCGATCCGCGAAGCCAAGAGCATGCAGGTCGCGGTATCACCGGACGAAACCGGAACCCGCGACAAGGAGACCGCGCTGGCAAACGTTTCGCCGGAACGACGGCCCGAAACCTTGCAGGCGGACTCGGCCGAGGTTGCAGAGGCTGGTGTTCAGGCCGGGTCTACCTCGGGTACCGCGACGCAGAAGGTCGTGACCCGGCTGTCCACCTCGGGCGGGCGGCATTGGGGCGTGAATGTCGGCCGGTATCCGAGCCAATACAAGGCGAGGAAGATATTGCTGCAGACCGCGTTGAGCGAAATGAGCGCGCTTGACGGCAGCCTGCGCAAGGTTGTCAGGCGTTCGAACGGGTTCGATGCGAATTTCATGGGCATGACGCGGGACATGGCCGACAGGGCCTGCCGGCGTCTGCAGGCCAAGCAGGTCACGTGCTTCATGATCGGCCCGAGCGACGGGGCCTGATACGGGCCGAAAGCCGCGCCGCCGCAGCAGCGCGGTTGGTGCCTTTCACGTTACCCGACCACGTTGAAATCCGGGCCGTAGGGATAACCCGTGATGTTGTTGTTGCCGTCGTCGGTGATGATCAGGATATCGTGTTCACGGTAGCCGCCGGCACCGGGTTGCCCGTCGGGAATGGTAAGCATCGGCTCCATGCTGATCACCATGCCGGGTTCGAGGACCGTGTCGATATCCTCGCGCAGTTCCAGCCCGGCCTCGCGCCCGTAGTAATGGCTGAGAATGCCGAAGCTGTGGCCGTAGCCGAAGGTCCGGAATTGCAGCAGGTCGCGTTCCTCAAGGAAGGCATTGATCCGCTGCGTGACTTCCGCGCAGCTGATGCCCGGCTTCAGCAGGCTCATGCCGTATTCATGCGCGGCGACGTTGGCCTGCCATATTTCAAGGCTGGCTGCGTCGACATTGCCGACGAACATGGTACGTTCGAGCGCCGTGTAATAGCCTGATACCATCGGAAACGTGTTCAGGCTCAGGATATCGCCGCGTGCCAGCTTGCGGGAGGTCACCGGGTTATGGGCGCCATCGGTGTTCAGCCCGGACTGGAACCAGACCCATGTGTCGCGATATTCGGCATCCGGAAAGCGGCGGGCGATTTCCAACTCCATCGCGTCGCGTCCGGCCATGGCGACGTCGATCTCCCGCGTGCCTTCGCGGACAGCATCGCGGATGGCGTACCCGCCCACATCCGCGATCTGCGCGCATTGCCGGATGAGCGCGATCTCGGCGGGGGATTTGCGCATGCGTTGCCGCATCGTGGCCGGCGCGATATCGACCATTGCAGCCGGTTCGAGGAAATCCTCCAGCTTGTCACGGGCCTGCAGCGTCAGGTGATCGCCCTCGTAGCCCACGACGCGGCCCTCGCCCGCGACGGACAGAACCGCGCGCCAGAAATTGTCACGCTGCCAGTCGGTATACGTGATGTTGTCGCCGTGGCAGCGCCGCCACGGCTGGCCGGCATCAATGCCCGCGCTGATCGTCACGCTGTCGGTTCCTGTCACGACAAGCCCGTAGGGCCGGCCGAAAGCGCAATACAGGAAGCCTGAATAATACGCGATATTATGCATCGAGGTGAAGACGGCGGCTGCCACGCCGGCCTCGGCCATGTACGCGCGCAGCCCGGCTATGCGGCCCTCGTACTCGGCAGGTTCAAAAGGCAGCGAGGCCTTTTCACCATTGTGGACGCGATGGAAATCGGGACGTGCAGTCATTGCGACCCTCCTTGAAAGGAAAGGTCCCGGCGTTCAGGACAGTTGGAGATTTCGGCCTGAAAACGGGCGACGCCATCGCCCAGCCTGACGGGTTTCTTGCCGATCCGGTGCGATCTGGCAAGATGGGTCGGCACGCAGAGAAGGATTTTTTCGCATGAGCCCACGGCCCGGCCCGCTGAACCTGATAACGGATGTGCCGGGCCTGCGGGTTGGCAATGCCGACGATGCCACTGTCAAGACCGGGGTCACGGTGATGACGGCTGATGCGCCCTTCACTGCCGGGGTGCATGTCATGGGCGGGGCTCCGGGCACGCGTGAGACCGATCTGCTGGCGCCTGACAAGACGGTTGAGCAGGTGGACGCGCTCGTGCTGTCGGGCGGCTCGGCTTTCGGCCTTGATGCCGCGTCGGGCGTGGCCGACGCGCTGCGTATGCAGGGCCGCGGGTTCGCGGTCGGGGGGATCCGCGTGCCGATCGTGCCCGGGGCGATCCTTTTCGATCTGCTGAACGGGGGCGAGACCGAGTGGCCGGAAAACCCGTACAAGGGCTTGGGGGCCACGGCTCTTGCCGCCGCGGGGCGGCACTTCGCGCTTGGCACTGCCGGGGCAGGGGCCGGGGCGACGACGGCCCGGCTCAAGGGCGGGCTTGGCTCCGCATCCCTCAGCCTGCCGTCGGGGCACAGTGTTGGCGCGCTCGTTGCGGTGAACGCGATCGGCTCGGCGACGGTAGGGTCGGGGCCGCATTTCTGGGCGGCGCCGTTCGAGATCGGGGCCGAGTTCGGCGGGTTTGGCCCGGCGCCCGGTTTCCCGGATGCGCAGGTGCCGGCAACCAAGCTGTCGCAGCACGGAAACACCACGATCGGGATCGTCGCGACCGACGCGGCGCTGACCCAGCCCCAATGTACACGGATGGCCACGGCGGCGCATGACGGGCTGGCCCGTGCGCTTGTACCCGCGCATACGCCGCTGGATGGTGACCTGATCTTCGCGGCGACGACCGGGGCGCGGGCGCTTGACGCGCCCTTGACCGATACGCTGATGCTGGGCCATGTGGCGGCAAGTTGCATGGCGCGGGCGATCGCGCGGGCAGTGTACGAAGCGACACCGGCGCCGGGCGATACGCTTCCCTGCTGGTGTGAAACGAAAGGGTGACCGGCTGCCCGCTCTTCGGGCCTTGCCTTGGCCTGATTTCGCATCCGAGCGGCGGTTCAAATGTTGAGCAGGGTCTTGACCATCGCGCTGTCGGGGTCGGCCAGCCCGTCGATCACATTCAGGTGATGCTTGCCGGCCGCCACCACGTGATCACAGCCCCATGCCTCGGCCAGCCAACGGGCCTGATCGAGGAAGGCCGGACGTTCCTCGCCGCCGACCCAGACCGTCACAGGCACCGGCGCGGGCTGCATCAGGGCGGGGCTTTCGGCGATTGCCGTCGCTTCGTCCAGGCGGAACTGTTCGTTCATCGAGGTCTGAAGCAGAGGGCGCAGGTCGGCCAGCGGCGATATGGGCATGACGTGCTGCACGCGTGCCAGTACGTTTGCGGGCAGTTGGCCGGGCACGCACATGCGGCCCACGAGGTGCCCGCCCGCCGAATGACCGGCCAGCACCATCGGCCCGTCAAGCTGCGCGGCCGCGCAGCGGGTGGCGCGGGCGATCTGCGCGGTGATATCGGCGATCCGCACATCCGGGCAGAGATCGTAGGACGGAATTGCCACGGCCCAGCCCCGGGCCAGCGGGCCGGCCGCGAAATGCGACCAGAAATGGCGGTGGAACTTCAACCAGTAACCGCCATGGACGAACAGGCATATCCCGTTTGCGGGGCCGTCGGGCAGCAGCAGATCGAGCGCCTGCCGCGGGCCCGGCCCGTACGAGATACCGGCCCGAAGGCGCCCGGCATCCTGTAACGCTGCGCGGAACTCCTCGGCCGCGGCCTCCCATGTCGGCGGGTAATCCTCGCCACCGGGAATGTGGGGAATGTTGGCGTATGCGTCGTCGAGCTTCATGCGCTTTCCTGCCTGTTACTCTGGACAAGCCTAGCCTAGAATGCTTTTCGAGTGCGAGAGCAAATAGATGCAAGGGGATGCGCCATGACCGAGACGGACCTGAAATCGCTTTTGAAGGACCCGAGCCTGCTGGCCGAACGCGCCTATGTGAGCGGCGACTGGACGGAGGGCGACAACGGGACGTTCGAGGTAACGAACCCCGCCCGTGGCGACGTGATCGCGCACGTGGCGGACCTTAGCCGTGCCCAGGTAGCACGTGCCGTCGCCGAAGCCGAGGCGGCGCAGAAGGAATGGGCCAAGTGGACCGGCAAGGAACGCGCCGCGGTTCTACGCAAATGGTTCGACCTGATGATGGAAAACCAGCACGACCTGGGGATCATCCTGACGGCCGAGCAGGGCAAGCCGCTGGCCGAGGCCAAGGGTGAAATTGCCTATGGTGCCAGTTTCGTTGAGTTTTTCGCCGAAGAAGCGAAGCGCGTCTATGGTGAGACGATCCCCGGCCATCAGCGCGACAAGCGCATCACGGTCATCAAGCAGCCCATTGGCGTCGCGGCCTCGATCACGCCGTGGAACTTCCCCAACGCGATGATCACGCGCAAGGCGGGGCCGGCGCTTGCGGCCGGCTGCGCCTTCTTGGGCCGGCCGGCTGCCGAGACGCCGCTGTCGGCGACGGTCATGGGGGTTCTGGCCGAAAGGGCGGGTATCCCCAAGGGGGTGTTCAACATCGTCACGTCGTCGAGCGCGTCCGAGATCGGCAAGGAATTCTGCGAGAACCCGGCCGTGCGCAAGCTGACCTTCACCGGCTCCACCGAGGTGGGACGCATCCTGCTCAGGCAGGCTGCCGACAGTGTCATGAAATGCTCCATGGAATTGGGGGGCAACGCGCCTTTCATCGTTTTCGACGATGCCGATCTGGACGCGGCCGTCGAGGGCGCGATCATGTGCAAGTTCCGCAATAACGGGCAGACCTGCGTCTGCGCCAACCGCATCTACGTTCAGGCCGGCGTCTATGACGCGTTCGCGGCCAAGCTGAAGGAGGCGGTGAGCCGGCTCAAGATCGGTGACGGTCTTGAGGAAGGCGTCACGCTCGGGCCTTTGATCAACGCCGATGCCATTGAAAAGGTTCAGGAACATGTCGCCGACGCCAAGGCCAAGGGCGCCGAGGTCATCATGGGCGGGGGCGAGGCCATGCAGGGCGCGGGGTATTTCCTGCCGCCCACGATCGTGACCGGCTGCACGCAGGACATGGCCGTGGCCACCGACGAGACATTCGGCCCGATGGCGCCGTTGTTCAGGTTCGAGGACGAGGACGACGTGATCGCAATGGCCAATGACACGATCTTCGGTCTTGCCAGCTATTTCTATGCCAATGACCTGAGCCGGGTGACCAAGGTGGCCGAGGCGCTGGAATACGGGATCGTCGGGGTGAATACCGGCATCATCTCGACCGAGGTGGCGCCCTTCGGCGGGGTCAAGCAATCGGGGCTGGGCCGCGAGGGCAGCCATCACGGGATCGACGAGTTCCTCGAGATGAAGTATATCTGCACGTCGGTCTGATAGATGGCGAGCCGGGGGTTAACGGCCTGAATATGCGCTGATTTTCCGGTCGGCACCGCGGTGGTATCGCGTCGGTATCGCGGTGGTGCCGGGCCTTGCGCGCCCCATGATTGACGGGGCGCGCGGTAGGCCTGTCAGCCGACGGCGATCATCACCCCGGAGAGCGCCGTCGCGCCGCCCATCACGCGCAGGACAAGGCCCGACCCGGCGCGCAGGGCGCGGGCGAAGACCACAGCGATCAGAAGCCCCGCACCATGCAGCCCGGCGGTGGCGATCGCGAAGCCCGCCCCGAACCGAAGCGCCTGAGCGCTGCCCAGTTCCCCGCCATGCGCGTGGCCATGAAAGAGCGCCAAGGCGGCGACGGCGGCCATCGCCACGCCGGCGCCCGGGCGCAGGGCGAGCGCCACGACGGCCCCCAGCAGGACGATAGACGCCATGATCATCGGCTCGACGGCGGGCAGGGGCAGCCCCGCCAGCGCCGCGAGGAAGCCCGCGATCATCGCGGTCATGAAGGCGGTGGGCACCTGCCAAACAGCGCGCCCGCCGATCTGCGCGGCCCACAGGCCCACGGCGATCATCGCCAGAACGTGGTCAAGCCCGAAGAGGGGATGGGTTACACCGGCGAGGAACGAGCCATACTGGCCGGGCGGCAGATGCGCGGCGGCCGGGGTGGCGACAAGGCTGGCAAGCAGGGCGGGATACAGGCGTTTCAAGATTCGGCTCCTTTGCGTGGGTTGGCCCGGCGCCTCGGGATGAGTAGCGCCTTCCATGCCATCGAACACGGGACGCGCGGGCAAGGCAAGCCCTGCCGGCAGGTTCAGCCGGGCGGTTTCGAAAGCCGGTATTCGAGGTTGGCCCGGACCGCCGGCCATTCATGCGCCACGACGGAATAGACCGCCGTGTCGCGCAGCGTGCCGTTGGCCAGGATCATGTGGCTGCGCAGGATGCCATCCAGTTTCGCGCCCAGCCGTTCGATGGCGCGACGTGACTGCAGGTTCATCGCGTGGGTGCGGAACTCCACCGCGATGCAATCGAGGGTCTCGAAGGCATGGTCCAGCAGCATCAGCTTGGCCTCGGTGTTCAGCCCGGTGCGCTGAACCTCGCCCGCGTACCAAGTGGCGCCGATTTCGAGCCGCCGGTTGGGGATGTCCATGTTCATGTAGGTGGTCATGCCGACGGCGCGGCCGCCGGGCAAGAGTGCCACGAAGGGCAGCATCGTGCCCGCCGCCTGCAAGGCGAGGCGCCTGTCGATCTCATCAGGCACGCTGTCGGGCGCGGGGATCGCGGTATACCACAGCCCCTGCATGCCGGCTGCCGCGTGCCGCAAGTCCGCGGCATGATCGTGAGACAGCGGCGCGAGGGTGACATGCTGGCCGCTCAGCGTGACGGTGGCTGGGTGCATGGCGGTTGCCCGTGACGTGCGGTCGGCCCCATGCCCGTCGAGCGGGATGGGGCCGGGCCGCTCCGCGTTATCCGAAAACCTTGGTCAGCGCCTTGTCCGTCGCCTCGACGATCTGGTTGATATCGTCCTTGGTGGCGATCAGCGCGGGGCTGTAGCACAGCGTGTTGTTGTAGCCGGGGATCGACCGGTTGGTCACGCCGATGATGACGCCCTGCGCCATGCAGTCCGCCGCCACGGCCTGTGCCTGTTTCTCGGGTACCGGGTCTTTCGTGTCGCGATCCGCGACCAGTTCAGCCCCCAGGAACAGGCCCTTGCCGCGGACGTTGCCGATGACCTTGTGCTTGTCTGCCAGCGCATGAAGCTGGTCGAGCATGTAGTCGCCCATCGCGGTGGTGTTTTCCAGCAGGCCCTCGTCCTCGATGATCGCCATGTTTTCCAGCGCGGCGGCCGGCCCGGCGGTGCAGCCGCCGAAGGTGGAAATGTCGCGGAAGTAATTGAGCGGATCGGTGTCGTCGTCCTTGAACATCTCGAAGACGCGCTCGTTGGTGACGCAGCAGGCGATGGCCGCGTAGCCGCTGGCCACGCCCTTGGCCATGGTCACGAAATCGGGGTCGATCCCGTAATGCTGGTAGCCGAACCATTCGGTGCCGGTGCGGCCGACGCCGCAGACAACCTCGTCAATATGCAGCAGGATGTCGTACTTGCGGCAGATTTCCTGCACCCGCGGCCAGTAGCCCGGCGGGGGCGTGATGACGCCGCCGCCCGCGGTGACGGGTTCGAGGCACAGCGCGCCGACCGTTTCAGGGCCTTCGGCAAGTATCACGTCCTCGATCGCGTCGGCGGCGCGCTTGCCGTAGGCCTCGCCCGTCAGGTCCCACTGCGCGCGGTACTCGAGGCAATGGGGCACCTTGACGAAACCGGGGGCGAAGGGGCCGTATTGCGCGTTGCGCTCTTCCTGTCCGCCGGCGGACATCGCGCCGATCGAGGAGCCGTGGTAATCGCGGTCGCGGTACAGGATCTTGTACTTCTTGCCGCCGTACCGCTTGTGCGCGATCTGGCGTACCATCTTGAAGGCTTTCTCGTTGGCCTCGGTGCCCGAATTGGTCTGGTAGACGCGGGTCATGCCGGGCATCTTGGAAATCAGTTTCTCGGCAAAGCGGGCGCCGGGGATCGACCCGGCGGTGCCGGCGAAATAGTTGAGCGTCAGGAGCTGGTCGCGCACGGCGTCGGCGATGCGTTCGCGTCCGTAGCCGACATTGACGGTCCAGACCCCGCCCGAGACGGCATCGAGATGTTCCTTGCCGTTCTGGTCCCAGACGCGCATTCCCTTGCCTTCCACGATCATCTTGGGAGCGCCCGTTTCGAACGGCTTGTGCTGCACGAGATGGTGCCAGACATGGGCGCGGTCGGCTTCCACCACGTGGGAGATGTCGTTGTCGAGTAGCTTGCCGTCCATGGGTTTTCTCCATCAGGTTTGGCCCGGCTGGCGGCCGGGCGACAGGCATGGGCCCCGCGGGGCATGTTTTGATCATATCACACCCTGATCCCGTGTTTCGGATAGGTCCAGACCTTACCAATATTTATGTCCAAAAAATCCGTGCTGGCCGTTTAATGGCCTTCAAAGGTCTGGAAATTGGCATAATTCGTGACCGGTAATTCGGAAATTTGGCTTCGGGAAAGCTGAACAAACCGGAAAACCGCGACATGGGGATTGATCGGTCCGGTTTTTTCGGCTCGGATGATACCGCGAACGAGACTTGTGGCCCGCGCCATACGATGCGTGGTGACCGGAAAAACTGAGTCCAGAGGGAGAAAATCGGAATGAATTTCAAAGCGAAAATGATGTCCGCGGTGGCGGGTACGGCGATGCTTGCCGGCGGGACGGCGGCGACCGCCGAGGAGATCACGGTGGCGTATTTCCTCGAATGGCCGATGCCGTTCCAGTACGCCAAGGTGCAGGGCCACTACGAAGAGGCGCTGGGCATGACCGTGAACTGGCGCGCCTTCGATACCGGTACCGCGATGAGCGCGGCGATGGCCAGCGGGGACGTGCACATGTCGGTGAGCCAGGGCGTGCCGCCCTTCGTGGTGGCCGCGAGTGCCGGGCAGGACCTTCAGATCGTCGATGTCGCGGTGAGTTATTCGGACAACGACAACTGCATCGTCGCCGAGCAACTGGAGATCGACAAGGACAGCGCCGGCGAACTTGAAGGCAAGAAGGTTGCCGTGCCGCTCGGAACGGCGGCGCATTACGGTTTCCTCAAGCAGATGGACCATTTCGGCGTCGACATCTCGACGATGGACATCGTGAACATGGCCCCGCCCGAGGGCGCGGCGGCGATCGCGCAGGGCTCGGTGGACATGTTCTGTGGCTGGGGCGGCAGCCTGCGCCGCGCCGAGGAGCACGGCAACGTCCTGTTGACCGGCGCCGAGAAGGAAGAGCTGGGAATCCTCGTCTTCGACGTGACCAGCGGGCCGGCGGATTTCATCGCCGAGAATCCCGACATCGTGTCCGCCTTCCTCGAGGTCACGGCCGAGGCCAACGCCATGTGGAACAGCGGCGAGCATACCGACGAGATGCTGCCGGTGATCGCGCAGGACAGCGGCATGGACATGGACGCGACGCGGGCCACGATCGAGACCTTCGTTTTCCCGCCGGTCGACGAACAGCTGACCGAGAAATGGCTGGACGGCGGCGCGCAGGAATTCATGAAGGGCGTGGCGGATGTCTTCGTGCAGGCCGGGAGCATCGACTCGGCCCTCGACACCTACGAGGACAACGTCAACATCGGCCCGCTGCAACAGGCGCACGGCTCCTGATACGGGGACGGGAGGCCGGGGCGCGCGCACAGGCGCCGCGCCCCGGCCGGCCTGACCGGATCGACATTAACCAAAACGGGGGCAGGCAATGTCGACGTTGAAGATCGACAACATATCCATGCGCTTCGATCTGCCGAACGGCGAACACGTGCAGGCGCTGAAGGATGTTTCGCTGGAACTGCGCAGCGGCGAGCTGATGAGCGTGCTGGGCCCGTCGGGATGTGGCAAGACGACGCTGCTGAACATCGTGGCGGGATTCCTCGCGCCGACCGAGGGGCAGGTCATCCTGAACGATCATCCCGTCACCGGCCCGGATGCCGAACGCGGCATGGTCTTTCAGCAGGGCGCCCTGTTCGAATGGATGAGCGTGCGCGACAACGTGAGTTTCGGGCCGCGGATGGCCGGCAAGCGGGAGCCGCAATGGCGCGAAACGGTCGATCACCTTCTCGACGTGGTCGGTTTGCAGGGCTTCAAGGAAAAGGCGATTTACGAGCTGTCGGGCGGGATGCAGCAGCGCGTCGCGCTGGCGCGCTGTCTGGCAAACGATCCCGATGTCATCCTCATGGACGAGCCTTTGGGCGCGCTGGACGCGCTGACGCGCGAGAAGATGCAGGGGCTTGTGCTGCGCCTCTGGAAGGAAACCGGCAAGACGATCATCCTGATCACCCATTCCGTCGAGGAGGCGCTTCTGCTGGGCGAGCGGCTGCTGGTGATGGCGCCGCGACCGGGCCGCATTCACAAGGAATACCGCCTGCCCTTCGCCGATGACGGCGTCGGCAAGGACCTGCGCGAGGTCAAGAAGAACCCCGAGTTCGGCGAGCGGCGCGAGGAAATCCTGTCGATGATCTGGGACATGGAGGAAGAGATCATGGGCCGCGCAGAGGGGGCCCCGGCATGATCATCCTCATCATCTACATCGCGATTTTCACCGCCGCTTTCCTGGCTGTGCGCCTTGGCGTGCGCAAGCTGCGGCAGATGCGCGATTTCACGTCGCTCAAGACCGTAACATTCGGGGATGAAAGCGCCGTGCGGCCCGATCGCTGGGCCAGCGTGATCTCGGTGATCACGATCTTCCTGTTGTGGGGCGCGTTCACGGGCTCGAAATGGGTGCCGGTTCACGCGCCGGGGCCGTTCGTCGGCGATACCGAGTTCGTCTATACAATGGAAGCGCCGGATGGCAGCCGCGACGATGCCACCGTCTATGCCCGGGTGTTCAACGTGGGCGAGGACGTGGACGAACGCGCCGTCGAGCCCGGTGACGGGTTCGCCAAGAACGATTCGATCGCGGTGGGCGCGTGGCGGTCAGACCTGATCCTGATGGACAAGAATGACGAGATCACGCGCGACGACGGGGCCGAGGTGGTCGAGATCGACGGCCAGCCCGTATCGCCCGGCGAAACGGCGCGGGTCGAGAACGGGTCGGTCGCGATCACCTCCAAGGGGTCGCTCAACTTCGTACCCGCCACGGGCATGCAGATGGAGCCGATCTGGCTGCCGCCGCCCGAGGCCGTTGTCGCGCGCGTCGGCGAGATTGCCAGCGAGGGATACCAGAACTTCACCCTTTGGGAGCATCTATACTGGTCGCTTTTCCGGGTCATCGTCGGGTTCCTGTGCGGGGCCGCGGTGGGCATCCCGCTCGGCTATGCCATGGGGCTCAGCGACTGGTTCCGCGGCTGGTTCGACCCGATCGTGGAATTCATGCGCCCGGTGCCGCCGCTGGCGCTGATCCCGCTGGTCATCATATGGGCCGGCATCGGCGAGGCGGGCAAGATCATCCTGCTATTCCTCGCGGCGCTGTGGATCATGACCATATCGGCCCGGGCCGGGGTGTCGGGCGTGGCGATTTCCAAGGTGCACGCGGCCTATTCGCTGGGGGCGTCCAAGATGCAGCTGATGCGGCACGTGATCGTGCCGAACTCGCTGCCCGAGATATTCACCGGTGCGCGCGTCGCGATGGGTGTCTGCTGGGGCACGGTCGTCGCGGCCGAACTGGTCGCGGCCGAGAAGGGCGCGGGCATGATGATCATGGTCGCCAGCCGCTTCCAGCTGACCGATATCGTCATCATGGGGATCATCCTGATCGGTATCATCGGGTACGGGATCGACATCCTCATGCGCAAGGCCGAGGCTTGGCTCGTCCCGTGGAAAGGGCGCATCTGATCAACCGCTTCTCATGCCCGGCCGCGTGCCGGATCCCGGCGCACAGGCCGTTGTGCGATGAAACGCATTGTGCGCCGCGATGCCGGGGTTAGATTGCCCGCAGACAAAGCAAGGGAGCGATGCATGAGCGACGAGAGCTACACCCCGCCCGAGGTCTGGACATGGCAGGAGGAAGGCGGCGGCACCTTCGCCTCGATCAACCGCCCCGTGGCCGGCGCGACCCATGACCGGGAACTGCCCGTGGGCCGGCATCCCTTCCAGCTCTATTCGCTGGCCACGCCGAACGGCGTGAAAGTGACGGTCATGTTCGAGGAATTGCTGGCGGCCGGCCATGATGCGGAATACGACGCGTGGCTCATCAGGATCGGGGATGGCGACCAGTTCGGCAGCGGCTTCGTCGAGGTGAACCCGAATTCCAAGATCCCCGCGCTGGTCGATCACACGGGTGCCAACCCGCTGCGCGTTTTCGAATCGGGGTCCATCCTGATGCACCTGGCCGAGAAATTCGGCGCTTTCCTGCCCGCCGCCGGGCCGGACCGGACCGAGACGCTCAACTGGCTTTTCTGGCAGATGGGCAGCGCGCCCTACCTCGGCGGCGGGTTCGGGCATTTCTACGCCTACGCGCCGACCAAGATGAAGTACCCGATCGACCGGTTCGCCATGGAAACCAAGCGCCAGCTGGATGTGCTGGACCGGCAACTGGCCGAGCGGCCCTACATCGCCGGCGAGGCCTACACCATCGCCGACATGGCGATCTGGCCGTGGTACGGCAACCTTGTGCTCGGGCGGCAATACGGGGACGCGGGGCGCTTCCTGAGCGTTCACGAGTACCGCAACCTCGTCGCCTGGGCCGAGAAGATCGACGCGCGGCCGGCCGTGCGCCGCGGCCGGATGGTGAACCGGACGTTCGGCGAGCCCCACGAGCAGCTCCACGAACGCCACGACGCGGCCGATTTCGACACGAAAACGCAGGACAAGGTCGGCGGAGACGCCTGAGCGGCTTTCCCTTCGCCGCAGGATCGGGCATGACGGAGACTGTTCAAGGAGTCCCGCCATGCCCGACCGTACGCCCCTGCTCGCCGTTCTGATCGACGCCGACAACACCTCCCCCAAGTGGACCCGCGCCGTGTTCGAGGAGATCGCGGCGATGGGCGAGGCCAGCGTGCGCCGCTGTTATGGCGATTTCTCCTCGCAGCTCATGTCGGGCTGGAACAAGGTGCAGGCCGAGTTCGGCCTTGTCCCGCACCACCAGCCGGCCAATACCGTGGGCAAGAACGCCAGCGACATCGCGCTGGTCATCGACGCGATGGACCTGATGCATTCGGGCCGGTTCGACGGGTTCGTGCTTGTCAGTTCGGACAGCGATTTCACCCGGCTGGCCAGCCGCATCCGCGAACAGGGGCTGGATGTCTACGGCATCGGCGCGCGCAAGACGCCCGAAGCGTTCCGCAAGGCCTGCAAGCGGTTCATCTACCTCGAGAACCTCGGGGACGGGGCCGAGGCGCCGGTAGCCGACAGCGGTGGAAAGAACCTGACCGAGGCGCGGCAGCTGTTCCTCAAGGCGATGGACAGCCTCGACCAGGAAAGCGAATGGTACGCGCTCGGGCGGCTGGGCCAGCAGATCACCGCCGCCAACCCGGATTTCGACACGCGCAGCTACGGCCACAAGAAACTGAGCGATCTTGTCGCCGCGATCAAGGTCCTCGAGACCCGGCGCGAAGGTAACCAGCTGCTCGTGCGGCGGGTCGACTGAGCCTCGGCGAACGATGGCGATTGCCTTTTGCTGACTGCCACGCTGTGTTGCGCTGGAGGGGGTCAAAAGGGGGAACTGGACCATGACGACCAACGGCATTCGCAGCACGTCGGGACGCGGTCGGCTGTTCGACAGCGTGCTCGACACGATCGGGGATACGCCCGCGATCAGGGTGAACAACCTCGGCCCCGATCACGTGACGATCTACGTCAAGACCGAGGCGTTCAACCCGGCCGCCTCGGTCAAGGACAGGCTGGCGGTCAATATCATCGAGGCCGCCGAGCGTGACGGCCGGCTGTCCCCGGGGCAGACGGTGGTCGAGGCCACGAGCGGCAACACCGGCATCGGCCTCGCGATGGTCTGCGCACAGAAGGGGTATCTGCTGGTCGTGACCATGGCCGAAAGCTTCTCGATCGAGCGGCGGCGCCTCATGAGGATGCTCGGCGCCAAGGTGGTGCTGACGCCGCGGGCCGAGAAAGGATTCGGGATGTACCGCAAGGCGGTGGAGCTGGCCGAGGCCAATGGCTGGTTCCTCGCCCACCAGTTCGAGACCGACGACAATGCCGACATCCACGAGGCGACGACGGCGCGCGCGTCGCGCGCACGGTATATCTCGTCGTCCGCCAAGGGCGTCCTCCTCGGTACGTGGGTATTTGGACCGAGAAGAAGGCCTGGCGGTCGCGCGGTTTCTTCTCGGGTGAAATACCCCGGGGGTGAGGCCGGAGGCCGAGGGGGCAGCGCCCCCTGCCGGAACTCGTGCTCGTGCCGGTGGTCAGTTCATCAGGCCCGCGTGGCGCAGCCCGTCATCGACCAGCGCTCGGGTTTCGTCGCTAAGGCCCGTCAGCGGTGAGCGGACCTCCTCGCTGCAGAGCCCGAGACGGGACATCGCGTATTTCACGCCGACCAGCCCCGGTTCCGTAAAGATGGCCGTGTGGAGTGGCATGAGCCTGTCCTGCAGCTCCAGCGCGCGGGCATAGTCGGCTTCGAGCGTGGCATTCTGCACCTCCGCCACGAGTTTCGGGGCGACGTTGCCAGTCACCGAGATGACGCCCACGCCGCCCTGTGCGTTGAAGCCGTGGGCGGTGCCGTCCTCGCCCGATATCTGGATGAAATCGCTGCCGCAGGCCATGCGCTGCAGGTTCACGCGGGCGAGGTCGCCCGTGGCGTCCTTCACCCCGATGATCCGGGGCAGGCGGGCGAGTTCGGCCATCGTGTCGACGTTCATGTCCACCGCGGAGCGGCCGGGGATGTTGTAGATGATGATCGGCAGGTCGCAGCAGTCATGGAGCGCCGTGAAATGTGCGATCAGGCCGCGCTGCGTGGGCTTGTTGTAGTAGGGGGTGACCACCAGCCCCGCATCCGCGCCGACCTTGGCCGCGTGCTGCATGAAGCGGATCGATTCCAGCGTGTTGTTGGAACCTGCCCCGGCGATCACCGGGATGCGGCCCGCGGCGGCGCGCACCACTTCCTCGACCACGGTTTCGTGTTCGCGGTGACTGAGCGTCGGGCTTTCGCCGGTGGTGCCGACGGGCACGAGGCCGTGGCTGCCTTCGCCGATATGCCATTCGACCAGTGTCTTGAGCGTGTCGAGATCCAGCTCGCCGTTCTTGAACGGCGTGACGAGGGCGGGGAAAGATCCTCTGAACATGACACGCTCCTTTCTCGGGTCATGGCGGGCGGGGCCCGGTTCCGAATTCGCGCGCGACCCTAGCGGCAGGTCGCCGTCGTGCCAAGCATCGCGCGTCGGGGTTATGGACGGCAGCCGTGCGCGCGCATAGGCTGGCGCTGTCTATCCTTTGACTTGGCGGGAAATGCAAGCGATGTTGCGCGTTCTTATCCTTGCCGTGGCGGTGCTGTGCCCGCCGCTGGCCGCCGTGGCGCAGGAGGTGCCGCGCGTGGCGCCGCGGCCACTGG
>NZ_JBKOTX010000006.1:0-72075 GCF_047086965.1 Roseovarius halophilus (ex Wu et al. 2025)
TTTTGTCCTTTGGCGGCGTCGAGACGCCCCGCCGGGCCGCCGCCGCGCTTTGCCGCGCGGCTGACCCTGCCCGATCCAATCGGCCTGCGCGAGGACATGCTGGCCGCGCTGGACCGGCTGGTGCCGGGATTGTGCAAGCTCTTGAAAGACCGCGAAAACGGCGCCCGCCTGTTGCGATTGCAAGCGTTTCGGTCCGATGGCGGCACGCAAACGGTCGATATCGGGCTGGCGCGGGCAAGCAACCGCCCGGATGACATGCGCCCGCTTCTGGAGATGAAGCTGGATCAGATCGACGCGGGGCACGGCATCGACACGCTGCGCCTCGAAGCGGTGCGGACCGAGCCCGTTCATGCACGGCAGATGACCGGGCATGCCGAGGCGGCGAAGGCGGCGCGGGCGCGGGTGGCCGGCGAGATGGCGCTGGACGACCTGATGGGCCGGATCGGGGCGCGAATCGGCATGGACGCGATCACGAGACGCCATCCGGTCAGCAGCCATATCCCCGAGAAAACGTGGAAAACACTGGCCGCCGCGTGGTCGGAGCCGGCATCGGACTGGCCGCCGCCCCTGACACCGCGGCCGCTGTTGATCTGGCGGCCCGAACTGGTGCAGGCGCCGGATCATCCCCGCCTGTCCGACACCTTCCGCTGGCGCGGACGCACCCATGCGCTGGCCTGCGCCACGGGACCGGAGCGAATCGCACCGGAGTGGTGGCTGGACGAGCCGGAGTGGCGAACCGGGGTGCGCGATTACTGGCAGGTCATCACCGAGGAGGGCGCGCGTTTGTGGCTGTTCTACGCGCATGGCGGCACCAAGAGCTCGGGCTGGTTCTGCCAGGGGCGCTTCGCCTGAGCGGCGACGCGGCGCCCACTGCGCAAATGGAAATCGCTTGATTTACGCCCGCGTTGCGGCAAATCTTGCTGTATGAACTTCCAGACGCCCAGCGAGGCCCCGCCACCGCAGGGGCCACAGCAGGTGGCCTTCCACCGCAGCGAGTTGAGCATCATCCTGTCGCTTTACGGACGGATGGTCGCAGCCGGGGAATGGCGCGATTACGGCATCTCGTGCCTGAAGGATGCGGCCATCTTTTCCGTGTTCCGCCGCACGGCCGAGCATCCCCTCTACCGTATCGAGAAACGTCCGAAGCTGCGCGGCAAGCAGGGGCAGTACGCCGTCATCGGGATGGATGGCCGCATTCTCAAGCGGGGCAGCGACTTGAGGACGGTATTGCGCGTTCTGGAGCGAAAACTGATCAGGGCCGTGGAAGACTGATGGCACGCGTGCGAAATTGTGATCACATCAAATTCATCGTGATCACGAATGGTCGAACTGTGACGACCTGCCCGGAAAATCTGGCGTTTGGGGCTGTGCAACCCGGATATGTCCGCTAAAACGGTCACCAAAGGGGGACTCGTTTCCGGGTTCACCCCGGCATTCGAACCGAAGGGACAGATCATGGCAGACGTGAACCGCGGCGACCGCCCACTTTCACCCCACCTGACAATCTACCGTCCGCAACTGACCTCGATCACCTCGATCCTCACCCGGATCACGGGCAATGCGCTACTGGTAGCGGCGCTTCTGATCGTCTGGTGGTTCCTGGCGGCGGCGACCGGCCCCGAGTACTTTGTGACGGCCGACGCGGTACTGACAAGCTGGTTCGGCGACCTGGTGATGTTCCTGTCGCTGTGGGCCCTCTGGTATCACACGCTGGCGGGTATCCGGCACCTGATCTGGGACAACGCGATGATGCTGGAGCTGCAGAACGCCGAGATGCTGGGCTGGCTGGTGGTCGGTGGCTCGATCATCCTGACCATCGCGACAGTGATCTTCATCTGAAAGGACCGGAACATGCGTTACCTGACAGACCGCAAGCGTGCCGTCGGACTGGGTTCGGCCAAATCCGGGGTGCATCATTTCTGGGCGATGAAGATATCGAGCGTGGGCCTGCTGATCCTCGTGCCGCTTTTCATCTTCACCTTCGGCCCGATCCTTGGCGAGCCGCATGCCGAGGTTGTCGCCTATTTCGCCCGCCCCTTCCCCGCGATCGTGGCGGCACTGACGATCATCGTCGGGTTCAAGCATTTCCGCGACGGCGCGCAGGTCCTGCTGGAGGACTACGTGCACGGAACCGCGCAGAAAGTGTCGATCCTGTTGATGACCTGCCTTTCCTACGGCGCCATGGCCGTTGGTGTTTTCGCCATCGCCAAGCTGGCGCTTTGAGACCGGAGTAATAGACGAATGGCTGCTTACGAATACGAGACGCATGACTATGACGTCGTTGTGGTCGGCGCCGGCGGCGCCGGTCTGCGCGCCACGCTGGGCATGGCCGAGCAGGGGTTGCGCACCGCCTGCGTGACCAAGGTGTTTCCCACGCGGTCGCACACCGTGGCCGCGCAGGGCGGCATCGCGGCCAGCCTGGGCAACATGGGCCCCGACAACTGGCAGTGGCACATGTACGACACCGTCAAGGGGTCCGACTGGCTGGGCGATACGGACGCGATGGAATACCTCGCCCGCGAGGCCCCCAAGGCGGTGTACGAGCTGGAGCATTACGGCGTGCCGTTCTCGCGCACGGAAGAGGGAAATATCTACCAGCGGCCCTTCGGCGGCCACACGACCGAGTTCGGCGAGGGCCCGGCGGTGCAGCGGACCTGCGCGGCAGCCGACCGGACGGGCCATGCCATCCTGCACACGCTCTACGGCCAATCGCTCAAGCAGCAGGCGGAATTCTACATCGAGTACTTCGCGATCGACCTGATCATGAGCGATGACGGGGCCTGCACCGGTGTCGTCTGCTGGAAGCTCGACGATGGCACCATGCATGTCTTCAATGCCAAGATGGTCGTTCTGGCGACCGGCGGCTACGGGCGCGCCTATTTCTCGGCCACCTCCGCGCATACCTGCACCGGTGACGGTGGCGGCATGGTGGCGCGTGCGGGCCTGCCGCTGCAGGACATGGAATTCGTGCAATTCCACCCCACCGGCATCTTCGGGTCGGGCTGCCTGATCACGGAGGGCGCCCGGGGCGAGGGCGGCTACCTGACGAATTCCGAAGGGGAGCGTTTCATGGAACGCTACGCCCCGCAATACAAGGACCTCGCGCCGCGCGACTACGTGAGCCGGTCGATGACCATGGAAATCCGCGAGGGGCGCGGCGTGGGACCGAACGGCGATCATATTCACCTGAACCTGAGCCACCTGCCCGCAGAGGCCCTGAACCTGCGCCTGCCGGGCATCTCGGAAAGCGCCAAGATCTTCGCCGGTGTGGATGTCACCAAGGAACCGATCCCGGTGCTGCCCACGGTGCACTACAACATGGGCGGCATCCCCACGAATTACTGGGGCGAGGTGCTGAACCCGACCAAGGACGACCCGAACGCCGTCGTGCCCGGACTGATGGCCGTGGGCGAGGCCGGCTGCGCCAGCGTGCATGGGGCGAACCGTCTGGGCTCGAACTCGCTCATCGACCTCGTGGTGTTCGGCCGGGCCGCGGCGATCCGCGCCGGCAAGGTGGTGGATGCCGGCGCGGCCGTGCCGTCCACGAATACCGGCGAGGTGGACAAGGCGTTCGACAGGTTCGACACGCTGCGCCATGCCGACGGCAACGTGCCCACCGCCGAGCTGCGGCTGGAAATGCAGCGCACCATGCAGGAGGACGCGGCGGTGTTCCGCACGTCCAAGACACTGGCGACCGGACTGAAGAAGATGGACGAGATCGCCGGCAAGCTGGACGACATCAAGGTAACAGACCGCAGCCTTGTCTGGAACTCGGACCTGATGGAAACGTTGGAACTGACCAACCTTATGCCCAACGCGCTGGCCACGATCGCCGGGGCCGAGGCGCGCAAGGAAAGCCGCGGCGCCCACGCGCACGAAGACCACGCCGAGCGTGACGACGAGAACTGGCGCGTCCACACGATCGCGCGGCTCGATGGCGGCAATGTCGCCCTGAGCTACCGCCCGATCATCGAGGACCCGCTGACGCCCGAGACAAAGGGCGGGATCAACGTCAAGAAGATCGCGCCCAAGGAGCGGACATTCTAAGGAGCCTGACATGGTACAACTGACCCTCCCCAAGAACTCCCGCATGAAGCTGGGCAAGACATGGCCCAAGCCCGAGGGCGCCAGCAACCTGCGCAAGTTCCAGATCTACCGCTGGACCCCGGATGATGGCGAAAACCCGCGCGTGGACAGCTATTACGTGGACATGGACGATTGCGGGCCGATGGTTCTGGATGCGCTGATCTATATCAAGAACAAGATCGACCCGACTCTGACCTTCCGCCGCTCCTGCCGTGAGGGCATCTGTGGCTCCTGCGCGATGAACATCGACGGGATCAACACGCTGGCCTGTATCTATGGCATGGACGAGATCAAGGGCGACGTGAAGATTTACCCGCTGCCGCACATGCCGGTGGTCAAGGACCTGATTCCGGACCTGACCCATTTCTACGCGCAGCACGCCAGCATCATGCCGTGGCTGGAAACCAAGACGAACACGCCGGCAAAGGAGTGGAAGCAGTCGATCGACGACCGTGAAAAGCTCGATGGCCTGTATGAATGCGTGATGTGCGCCTGCTGCTCGACCGCCTGCCCCAGCTACTGGTGGAACGGTGACAAGTACCTCGGGCCGGCGGCGCTGTTGCACGCCTATCGCTGGATCATCGATTCGCGCGACGAGGCGACGGGGGAGCGGCTGGACGACCTTGAAGACCCTTTCAAGCTGTACCGCTGCCACACGATCATGAACTGCGCCAAGACCTGCCCCAAGGGCCTGAACCCGGCCAAGGCGATCGCGGAAATCAAGAAAATGATGGTAGACCGCGCCGTCTGAGCCGGTATCGGCCCCGCGGTCACCGACATCCTCATCCCGGCCTTGATCCTGTCGGGGCCGGCAGGGGGGCGGCCGTCCGCTTGACGGGTTCCTCGGGCGCATGGAAAAATTTCGTCCCGGCTGGCTGGAAACCGAGCTGCGCCACACGGTCATCGCCTTTGGGGGCGGGCCAGCCGGTGGCGATGCCGTTCGATTTCGTGCCGGAATCGCTGGCGCTCGGGACGGCGTCCGGGGTCGTGCCGGGCCTCGCGGGGCATCTGCTGCTGAACTGAGCGGATCGTTGCAAATTCTGCATGGCATGCATGCGCCGACGTGGGGTTTTCGCCGCAGCGCAGCAGCTTACCTGACTCAGATCGAGTACAGGAGAAACGACATGGCACCGACCCGCCAACAAACCAGCGATCCCGTCACGCCCGCCACCGCGTCGCGCCTGCCCGACTGGGTGGACGCCTATTATACGCCCGCCACGCCGGCCAACCTGCCGGACGCGCCCCACCCCGAAGCGTTGGAGCAGTTGTACGCCTATTACGACGGCTGACCGACCCCGGCATCAGCCCCGGCTGTGCCTAAAGGGGGGCGGGAGGATGTCGGTCGGGCGCATACCGGCGGCCCGAGGCAGGCTAAGAAATTATTCGTCTGCCGAGTCTTCCATCATCTGCAGAAGATCGTTCAGGCGCTTGACCTGGCCGGGGCGCAGGCGGTCGGCGAAAAAGGCATCGATCGCGGCGTCACGTGCGCGCGCCATGCGCGGGTACATCCGCCTTGCATCTTCCGTGGCCATCACGAGCGTGCTGCGTTTGTCCTGCGGATGCGGGGCGCGCGTGACCAACCCGGCCTTGATCGCGCGGCCCAGAAGGCGCGACACCGCGTATTGCGGCAGGCCCAGCGTCCCTTCCAAGGATTTCGCGGTGACGCCGGTCTGCGACGGCGCGGCGGCCAGTTCTTCCAGCAGCGGCAGGAATTCCTCGGCCGGCAGACCCTCAGCCGCGAGGACGTTATCGATCCGGGCCTGTCCCGTTCGCGCAAGTCGTGCAAGGGCGCTCCATGCGGCACCGGGGGCATCTGTCTTGTCAGTCATGAACCCAGTTTACATGCGCACGCATCGACAGGCAAGCTGTCGGTCTTGCCGGGGGCTGCCGCGGCGGCTATCACGTGGGGCGACACGAATACGGGGGCCGGAATGATCGTCGTCGTGGGGCTGATCGTGGCCTTCATCCTGATCGTCATCTTTTCCAACCCGCGCACACGGGCCTGCCGCTGGCGCGAGGACCGGCGCCACCCGGACCCCGGAAAGACGCGCTATCGCTGCATGGCCTGTGGCGCGGTAACCGCCACGACGAACGGCAAACCGCCCAAGGACTGCCATGCCGAAAGACGAACATGACACGTAGGAACGAGCCGATGAAGAATGTCCCTGCCGATGCTGCGGCACGCCGCGCCGTCAAGCCGGTGATCTGCTATCCCACGACGACACTGCCACGCCCCGACATGGCGCTTTTCGCCAAGGCCCGGGCGGGCGCGCGAAAAACCGGGGAGGTTCTGGTGGCACCGCGCGATGCCGCGACGTTCCGGGTGCCGGCGGGGCATTTCTTTCGCATATCGTCGGTCGAGGGGCCGCAGGTGGGCGACCTTAACCTGTGGCACGCGCATGACCTGTCGGAACGGTTCTATTCGGGCAAGTCGCGCGCGCTGCATGGCACGCACCTGACAACGGGGGAGCGCATGTGGTCGGCCTTCCCTTTCATGCGGCCGATGGCGACGATCGTCGAGGACACGCTGGACTGGTACGGAGTGGACCAATACGGCGGATCGGTGCACGACGTGATCGGCACGCGCTGCGACCCCTATACCGGCAACCTGCTTGCGGGCACGCAGTATCACCAGTGCTGCCATTCCAACCTGACGCGCGCCCTGGCCGCCGAGATGGACCTGCCGCTGGCCGAGGCCGAAACGCATGTGCATGACGTTCTCAACGTCTTCATGTGCACGGGGTTTACCCGCGACACGGGCCAGTATTTCATGAAGGCCAGCCCGGTGCGGCCGGGCGATTTCCTTGAATTCATGGCCGAGATCGACCTGCTGGGCGCGCTGAGCGCCTGCCCCGGGGGCGATTGCGGGGCGGAACATTCCAGCGACGCGGCCGACTGTCATCCGTTGCTGGTGGAAACCTTCGCCCCTGAACCGGGCGCGCTGGCGGGTTGGGAAAGCCCGGCGGTGAACGGCTATGACCGCAGCCACGGGCGCTAGCATCGTCAGTCGCCGGTTCAGGGCCGCGTATACTTGATGAACGGGGTGAGCTTGCGGACCCGGTCGTAAAGGCGGCGGGCGGGCGTGTTGAAATCCTGCGTGAGCCAGTAGACCGACGGGCAACCATCGGCATCGGCCCGGTCATAGACCGCTTCGATCAGGTGGCGGCCCAAGCCCCGGCCTCTCTCGGATGGGGCGATATAGAGGTCCTGCAGGTAACAAACCTTTTCCGGCCGCCAGTTATGCGGATGGTAAATATAGTGGACGAGGCCCACAGGCGCATCACGCCGCAACGCCATAAGCCCGTTCTGGTCGGGGTGATCCGTCGAACAGAGCCGGCCGAGCGTGATCTGGTAGACATTGTCGGGGACGCTGGTTTCGTAGAAGTCGAGGTAGGCAGTCCAGAGATCACGCCACGGCGCGGCGTCGTCGGGGCGGATCGGGCGAATCGTGATATCCATTTTCCTGTCGCTCCTGGTCGCGGTCGGCACCAGTCTGTCCCGCGCGCGTGGCTGCGGCAAGCTGGCCTGCAAGCGATTTTTTGCCGAAGGGGTTGCGTGGGGTGACGCTGTGGCCCACGTCGCGTGGTATTGCACATCCCGGAGAGGAGACATCCCTTGACGATTAAAACCAGACTGGCCACCGGCCTGACCGCGATCGCCCTGCTGGCAGGTGCCCCCGTGGCGGCGCAAGACGCGCAAGCTCCCGCAATCAGTGCCGATTCGGTCACCGACGAGAAGGTGAACGCCTTTGTCATGGCGCTGATCTCGGTCGAGCAGTTGCGCCAGCAATACATGCCGCGCATCGCGGAACAGGAAACCGAGGAGGACCGGCAGGCGCTGGTCAACGAGGTGACGCAGCGGGCTATCCAGCTGGTCCAGCAAGTCGATAACATCTCGCCCGAGGAATACCAGCAGATCGCGACGGTTGCGCAGGATAACGAGGACCTGAACAACAGGATCAGGACGCGCATCCAGGCGGTGGTCGAGGAAAACCGCGCCGCGCAGCAAGACGGCGCTGCCGAAGAGTAACGTCCCGCCCTTGCCCTACTCGGCGGCCACGGCCGCCGGGTCCGCCAGTGTGACGATATCGGTCATGATGGTGTTCAGCTCGAAATCCTTGGGGGTGTAGACCCGCGCAACGCCCATGTCGCGCAAGCGGCGCGCGTCATCCTCGGGGATAATTCCCCCCACGATGACGGGAATGTCGGCAAGCCCGGCCGCCTTCATGCGCTGCATGAGGTCCTCGACCAGCGGCAGATGGCTGCCTGACAGGATCGACAACCCAATGACATGCGGCTGTTCCGACCGCGCGGCGGTGACGATTTCCTCGGGCGTGAGGCGTATCCCTTCGTAGCCGATATCCATTCCGCAATCCCGCGCGCGGCAGGCGATCTGTTCGGCGCCGTTCGAATGGCCGTCGAGGCCGGGCTTGCCCACAAGGAACTTGAGCCGCCGCCCCAGCCTGTCCGAAACGGCATCCACCGAGTCGCGGATGTCATCGAGCCCTTCGGTCCGGTTCGACGGGTTGGCGGAAACGCCGGTCGGGCCGCGATATTCCCCGTGCACGGCACGCATCTGTTCGGCCCATTCGCCGGTCGTGACACCGGCGCGGGCCGCCGCGATGGAGGCGGGCATGATGTTCTGACCGGTCTGCGCCGCCGACCGCAGGTCGGCAAGGGTCGCCTTGACGGCCGCGTCGTCACGTCCCGCGCGCCACGCGTTCAGCCGGTCGATCTGGTCCTGCTCCACGCCGGGATCGACCACCATGATGCCGCCATCCTCGGATTGCAGGGGGGAGGGTTCGCCCTCGGTCCACTTGTTGACGCCGACGACGACGGTTTCGCCCGCCTCGATGCGGCCCAGCCTGTCGCTGTTGCTGTCGACGAGACGCGATTTCATGTACTCGATCGCGCCGACCGCGCCGCCCATACCGTCGATGTTCGCCAGTTCATGCCGCGCGCCTTCCTTGAGCTCGGACACCTTGGCATCGACCGCCGGGTTGCCGTCGAACAGGTCGTCATATTCCAGCAGGTCCGTTTCGTAGGCAAGGATCTGCTGCATCCGCATCGACCATTGCTGATCCCACGGGCGGGGCAGGCCAAGCGCCTCGTTCCAGGCCGGCAGCTGTACGGCACGCGCGCGGGACTTTTTCGACAGGGTCACCGCCAGCATCTCGAGCAGGATGCGGTAGACGTTGTTCTCGGGCTGCTGTTCGGTCAGGCCAAGCGAGTTCACCTGCACGCCGTAGCGGAAACGGCGGTATTTCGGATCCTCCACGCCATACCGTTCGCGGCATATCTCGTCCCACAGGTCGACGAAGGCGCGCATCTTGCACATCTCGGTGACGAAACGGATACCTGCGTTCACGAAAAAGGAAATCCGCCCCACGAGGCGCGGGAAATCCTCGGCCGGCACGCGCGGCTTGAGTTCGTCCAGAACAGCGGTGGCGGTGGCCAGCGCGAAGGCCAGTTCCTGCTCGGGTGTCGCGCCGGCCTCTTGCAGGTGGTAGGAACACACGTTCATCGGGTTCCATTTCGGAATGTGCTTGTAGCAGTATTCGGCCACGTCCCCGATGAGCTTGAGCGACGGTTTCGGCGGGCAGATATACGTCCCGCGCGACAGGTATTCCTTGATCAGATCGTTCTGCACCGTGCCCTGCAACGCGCCGGTATCGGCGCCCTGTTCCTCGGCCACGGCGATGTAGAGCGCCAGCAGCCACGGTGCCGTGGCGTTGATCGTCATGGACGTGTTCATCTGGTCGAGCGGGATCTGGTCGAACAGCGTGCGCATGTCGCCCAGATGGCAGATCGGCACGCCGACCTTGCCGACCTCGCCCTTGCTCAGCACGTGGTCGCTGTCATGGCCTGTCTGCGTGGGCAGGTCGAAGGCGACCGAGAGCCCCGTCTGCCCCCGGGCGAGGTTCGAGCGGTAGAGCGCGTTCGATGCCTCGGCCGTGGAATGGCCCGCATAGGTACGGATCAGCCACGGACGGTCTCGGCCGGGCTCTTGCTGCGTCTGCGACATTGGGGGCCTCCGGATTGATCTGCGCAATTTTGTTACGTCGGCTGATAGATAAATGGAACAATGTGGCCCTGTCAATTCGCTGCGATGCGGCACGGGGCCATTTACCATGCCGCCAAACCCTGTATTGCTGTCGGGATGGGCAGTACGGTAGAAATGCCGCTTTGGGCGCTTATCCTGCTGGTGGCTTTCGCGGCGGTCACTTTCGCCTCGCATTTCCTGTTTCCGTCGGTGCGCTGGTTTTTCCGGCGCCGGATGGAACGGGTCGTGGCGCGGCTGAACGAACGGCTTGAAAGGCCCATCGAGCCGTTCAAGCTGGCGCGCCGCCACGACATGATCCAGCGCCTGATCTACGATCCCGAGGTCAGTCGCGCCATCGCCGACCACGCCAGGGCCGAGGGCATCCCCGAGAACGTGGCCTTCCAGCAGGCGCGGCGCTATGCGCGCGAGATCGTGCCGGGATTCTCGGCCAGCGCCTATTTCGGCGTCGCCATCAAGGCCGCGAAATGGCTGAGCCGCTCGCTCTATCGCGTCCGGCTGGGCCATTTCGACGAGGACAGTCTGCGCCGGGTGGACCGCAACGCCACGATCGTCTTCGTGATGAATCATCGCAGCAACATGGATTACGTCCTCGTGACGTGGCTGGCCGCCGAACGGTCCGCCCTGAGCTATGCCGTGGGTGAATGGGCGCGGGTCTGGCCGCTGTCGCGGCTGATCAAGGCGATGGGCGCCTATTTCATCCGACGCCGGTCACGCAACGATCTCTACCGCCGGGTTCTGGCGCGTTATGTGCGCATGGCCACTGACGGCGGCGTGACACAGGCGATGTTTCCCGAGGGCGGGTTGAGCCTGACCGGCGCGTTGACTCCGCCCAAGCTGGGGCTGCTCAAGTACATCGTCGAGGGACGTGCGCAGGATGCGCGCGACGTGGTCTTCATCCCCGTTGCGCTGAATTACGACAGGGTGTTCGAGGACCGCATCCTGATCGCCGCCGCGCAAAGCGGCGGGCGCCGGTTTCCTGCCCGCATCAGCGTGGTGGCACGGTTCGTCCTGCGGCAGTTCTGGCTGTGGATCACCGGGCGGTATCACCGGCATGGCTATGCCGCGGTGAGCTTCGGCGCGCCCGTTTCCCTAGCGGCGTTCGAAGTCAAGCAGGGCGGCGACGACGTGAAGGCGCTGGCGCGCCTGTTGATGCGCAGGATCGGCGACGGCGTGCCGGTTCTGCCTGTTCCGGTGGTCGCGCGGGCGCTTCTCGCGGCTGACGGGCCGCTTTCGCCCAAGGATCTGCAGGACAGGATCGGGGACATGCACGCGGCCCTGCCGCCCTCGCATGTGCACCTGCCGCACGGCGACACGGCCCGCACCGCCCGCGAAGGCGCGCGGAACCTCGTGAAGCGCGGCCTTGTCACCGAAGAGGACGGGCAGTTGCACATCGTGCCCGCCGAACGCCCGGTGCTGGAATACTACGCGGCCTCCATCGCGCATCTCTTTCGCGACGGCAGCACCTGAGATCCGTGATTTTCTGCATCTGCGTGGTTATAAAATTACCAATAGCCTTTACAGGGCATTGCAATATTGCGCGGCGAGCGATAACCCTTCCCAAACGGACGTGATTCTGCATCGCGGCAAAGGCTTGACTCGAAGGAGGCTCAGGATGGCTCTGGACACGGAAACCGACATCGCGCCCTATGACGCGCCCGAAAAGGACCTCTACGAAATGGGCGAAATGCCCCCGCTGGGACATGTACCCAAGCAGATGTATGCATGGGCCATCCGGCGTGAGCGTCACGGCGAGCCCGAGACGAGCTTCAAGCAGGAGGTCGTCGATACATGGGAGATCGACAGCAACGAGGTGCTTGTCCTCGTGATGGCTGCCGGGGTGAACTATAACGGTGTCTGGGCCGGCCTGGGCGAGCCGATCAGCCCCTTCGACGGCCACGGCGCCCCCTACCACATCGCCGGGTCCGACGCGTCGGGTATCGTCTGGCAGGTCGGCTCGGCCGTGAAGAACTGGAAAGTGGGCGACGAGGTCGTGATCCACTGCAACCAGGACGATGGCAATGACGAGGAATGCAACGGCGGCGACCCGATGCTGTCGCCCACGCAGCGGATCTGGGGCTATGAAACACCGGACGGCTCGTTCTCGCAGTTCACGCGCGTTCAGGCACAGCAGCTCATGCCGCGGCCCAAGCACCTGACATGGGAGGAAAGCGCCTGCTACACGCTGACGCTGGCCACCGCCTACCGCATGCTGTTCGGTCACCACCCGCACGAATTGAAGCCGGGGCATAACGTGCTGGTCTGGGGCGCGTCGGGCGGCCTCGGGTCCTACGCGATCCAGCTCGCCAACACGGCCGGCGCCAATGCGATCGGCGTGATCAGCGGCGAGGACAAGCGCGATTTCGTCATGTCCATGGGGGCCAAGGGCGTCATCAACCGCAAGGACTTCGATTGCTGGGGCCAGATGCCCAAGGTGAACACGCCCGAGTACAATACGTGGCTGAAGGAAGCCCGCAAGTTCGGCAAGGCGATCTGGGACATCACCGGCAAGGGGGTGAACGTGGACATGGTCTTCGAACACCCGGGCGAGGCCACCTTCCCCGTCTCGACACTGGTCTGCAAGAAGGGCGGCATGGTGGTGATCTGCGCGGGCACGACCGGCTTCAACTGCACTTTCGACGTCCGCTACATGTGGATGCACCAGAAACGGCTGCAAGGCAGCCATTTCGCCCATCTCAAGCAGGCTGCGGGCGCGAACCGCCTCATGGTCGAACGGCGCCTCGACCCCTGCATGTCCGAGGTATTTCCTTGGGCGGAAATTCCGCAGGCACACACGAAGATGCTTCGCAACGAGCACAAGCCGGGCAACATGGCGGTGCTCGTGCAATCGCCCCGGACCGGCCTGCGCACGGTCGAAGACGTGCTGGAGGCCGGCAAGACGGCATAACCGCAAGCGATCCCCCGGGGAGGAGGAGAGCCGCCCGCGACACGGCCAGAGGGCCAGTCGCGGGCGGCTTTCATGTCACCAACAAGGGACCGCGCGGCGGCGTGGAAAAAGCCGCGGCGCCGCTGGCGCCCGCCGCTTTCCGGGGGTAGGGTCCGCCCCATGACATCGACCGCACTCGCTTATTCCGCAGATCAGGCGGACGCGCATGACCGCGTCAGCGCCATGATGCGCGGTGTCGGGATCGACCTTGAGAACGGCGTGACCACGCCGCTTGCCGACGGCGATGGGCAGGTGATGGCGGTCACCGGCAAGGCCGGTTCAGGCAAGACCCTGCTTCTGGCGGAACTCTACAAGGCCATGGCCGATGCCGGGGTCGAGGTCGTCTCGGGCGACTGGGAAGGCCGGCGACGGCGCGAAAGGCGCACGCTGGCGGTGCTTGCTCCCACCAACAAGGCCGCCAGCGTGCTGCGCCTGCGCGGGGTGCCAGCCACGACGATCCATCGCATCCTTTACACCCCGGTCTATGACCCCGAATACGAAAAGATCGCGGAATGGCTGGGTGGCAACGGCGACCGCCCCGTGATCGAGGGGCTCACCGAACAGGCGCTGGACCGCGCGCACGCCTTCTACCAGACCAACAAGTCGATCCCCGGAGCCCTCGCCGCGGCGGGGTTGCGCGGGTCCGACTTCATCACCGGATGGAAACGGCGGGAGGAACCGCTGGACGTGGGTTTCGTCGACGAGGCCTCGATGCTGGACAACCGGCAATTCGAGGATTTGAAAGAGATTTTCCAGAGCCTGCTGATCTTCGGCGACCCGGCCCAGCTCGCCCCCGTGCAGCAATCGGGCAGCATGGTCTTCGATACCCTCCCCGAGGGCTCCCGGCTGGGGCTGCACCGCATCCACCGGCAAGATGCCGACAACCCGATCCTCGACCTCGCCCACGCGCTCGCCGACCCGCAGCTCGATTTCCGCAGCTTCGAACAAATGGTCGAGGAAACCGCCCGGCGCGACGACCGCGTCATCTGGGCGCCGCGGGTCGAGGTGGACCTGATGGCGCGCAGTCCCGTCCTCGTCTGGCGCAACGCCACGCGCATCCGGCTGATCAACGCGTTTCGCGCGGTACACGGCGCGCCCGAAACCGAGCTGCTGCCCGGTGAGCCGCTCATCTGCGATGGCCTCGAACTGCCGCTCAAGCACCGCCGGAAACGGCTCGACCTCGAGGCGCGCGGCTTGATCAAGGGGGCGCAGGTCGTCTATCTGGGGCCGGGGCGCAAGCCGGGCTTCTCGCGGCTGCACGTGGTCGGCGCCGAGGATCCGCGGCTCAGCGCGGCCAGCATCGTCAAGATCGAGAAACCCGACGAGGAAGAACCCTTCATCCCGTACGCGGCGCGGATGGGGGCGACCTTCCTGCACGGCGCGGCGGTGACGATCCACAAGGCACAGGGCTCGCAATGGCGCGACGTGCAGGTCTTCGCCCCCGACATCTACAACGCCGCCCGCACGGGCCGCAGCGAGGCGGGACAACCGCTTTGGAAACGGCTGGCCTACGTCGCCATCACGCGGGCCGAATCACGTCTGCACTGGGTGACCCGCAACCGCCTGTCGAAACCGACCGGGGCCCTGCGCGTCGATGACCTGCGCAGCGAACCTGTTCCCCTGGCTCTTGACGCCGACCCGTCGTGAACGGCCCTCCCGACGAGCGCAATCCCGGAGGCCGCGCCGGCCTTGGCTTCTTCTCGGCAGAAATACCCCGGGGTGAATTGGCCGCAGGCCAAGAGGGGCAGCGCCCCTGCGATCGGTGACGGAGAGTGGCGCAGCCACGCATTTTGCCGGGACGGCCGGCTACGTGCCCTGCCTGAGGAAACGGAAGATGGCCGAGGCGCCCCAGCCCGCGGCGATCGCGATGGCCAGTGACATCAGCCCGTAGAGCATCGGCTGTTGGCGCGAAAGGGTGAACAGCCACCGTTCCAGCCCCACCTTGCGCACGTCGATCTCGGTTTCGAAATCCGAAACGATCTGCCCGTCCCGGGTGAGGAAGATACGCGTCCGGTAGGCGCCTTCGGTCAGGTTCGCGGGCAGCGACACGGAAGTGCGGAAAAGCGTCTGTTCGTCCAGCGAAACAGCCCCTTCCTGCACCGAGTAGACACCCTTGTCACGCCGGATCCGGATCAGCGCCTCGGTGAAGGTCTGCGCATCCTCGACGGTGCTCGACACCCCCACGGCACGGATAGCGCGCGGGATCGAGACGCGATGGCGCAGGTCCTCGACATCTGACAGCACGTCGTCCAGCGGGCCGGTTGTCGCGACGGCATAGAAACTGGGGGCGGCGTCGATCTCGACCGCGTCCGTATTCACCCAGATACCGTAGAGCCACTCCTTGCGCCGCACCGTCAGCGGCTTCGACGGCCCCGCGATGGCGACGATCACGTCCAGCGGTTTCTCGGAAATCGGCGTCTCGCGCTTGACCGCGCCGAAAACCAGCAGGTCGGAGCCCTCGAACGTGGCGGTGATGGCCACCTTTTCGCGACTGAGCCCCAGCACGACCTCCTCTGCCCGCACCGGCAGCGCCGCGAGGATCAGCACGAGGATCAGCCGGGCCAGCATCAGTGCCCCCCGTCCGTGCCGATCGTGTAGAGCTCGGACGGCATGATCAGCAGGTCGAGCGCCAGCTTGAAACACACCACCAGCACCATGATCGCCAGCAGGATCCGCAGCTGCTCGGCCTTCATGCGGGTGCCGATCGTGGTGCCGATCTGCGCGCCGACGACGCCGCCCACCAGCAGCAGGACCGCCAGCGCCACGTCAACGGTATAGTTCGTCGTGGCGTGAAGCATCGTGGTAAAGGCGGTGACGAAGATGATCTGGAACAACGACGTGCCGACGACCACCTTGGTCGGCATCCCCAGCAGGTAGATCATCGCCGGCACCATGATGAACCCGCCGCCGACGCCCATGATCGCGGCCAGAACGCCCACCGCGAGGCCGACCAGCAGCGGGGGAATCACGCTGATATACAGCCCCGAGGTCCGGAACCGCATCTTGAACGGCAGCCCGTGGACCCAGTTGTGCTTTTTTCGCCGTGGCGCGCTTTTGCCCCCGCGGGTGTTCCGGATGGCCTTGAGGCTCTCGACGAACATCATGCCGCCGATCACGCCAAGGAACACGACGTAACAGAGCCGGACCAGCAGGTCGACCTGACCCAGCGACTTGAGGTAGTTGAACAGCAGTACGCCCAGCCCGGCCCCGACGAGGCCCCCGACCAGAAGCACGGTTCCCATGCGCAGATCGACGGTCTTGCGCCTGAGATGCGCCAGAACGCCCGAGAACGACGAGGCGACGATCTGGTTCGCCTCGGTCGCGACCGCGACGGCGGGGGGAATGCCGATGAAGAAAAGCAGCGGAGTCATCAGGAACCCGCCCCCCACGCCGAACATGCCGGACAGGATCCCCACCAACCCGCCAAGGCCCAGAAGCAGGAAGGCATTGACCGAGACCTCGGCGATGGGAAGGTAGATCTGCATGAAGCCCCATAGCCTCATGTTCCGCCACGATGCAAGGGATCGGCCCAAGCATAACGCCGCAGGTACGATCAAATCTTGTGAATTGGACTTACGTCGCGTGAGGACCGGATCGGCGGGCCGTGTCATGCGGGTCGGCAGGAAAGGGCCGTCGGGCGAAGCCGTGCCGCCGCGTCACCCGAGGCCCTTTTCCAGCACGAGCGCCTCGGCGGGCGCGCCGTTCGGGCGGAGATAATACGCGGGGCGGCGCGCTATCTCGCGGTAACCGGCAGCGTGGTAAAGCCCCTGCGCTGGCAAGTTGTCCTCGGCCACTTCAAGGATCAGCCGTGCCGCGCCCTGTCGCGCGGCACGGTCCTCGACCCGCGACAGAACCGCCTGCGCGAGCCCCGTGCGCCGGTGCCCCGGATCCGTCGCGATCGTGAGCAATTCGGCCTCGTCGGCCACGACATGCGCCAATGCGAAGGCGCGCGCGTCCCCGGAGGCGAAGACATGCGCGCTGCGGATCAGCGCCGCGAACTCGTCGACGGACCAGGACCGCCCCTGGCTGCCGAAGGCGCGGGCGTGGAGTGTGGCCATTTCTTCAGGCGTCATCGAGAATGACGGGCGGTGCATCGCGCGCCGGGGCGGCATCGGCCGGGCGCAGGTAAAGCGGTGCCGGCGGCGGGATGTCCGCTGCGGCATGCGCGGCCGCCAGGCGCGCGATGGCCTCGGCCATGTCGGCTGCCGGCGGTGGGCCGACCAGTGGCAGACCCAGTGCCTCGGCCTCGTCCCGGCGGGCAAGCTTCGGCAGGCAGCCCGGCGCCCGAACATAGAGCTGATCGCGCGGGGCCGGCAGTGCGGGAACATGCCCCGGCACGTGGGCATGGGCGATGACATCGAATCCGCTGACCCCGACGGCGGGAATTTCCAGTGCCATTGACAGGCCACGCGCCGCCGCCACCGATATGCGGATCCCGGTAAAGTTGCCCGGGCCGATGCCGACACCGAGCCGGTCGAGATCGCGCCAAGCGGCCCCGGCTTCGGCCAGCAGGTCTTCCAGCAGGGGCATCAGGCGCTCGGCCTGCCCGCGCCCCATTTCCTCGGCCCGGGAGACGAGGACGGTATCGCCAGACAGCAAAGCGGCCGCGCAATGCGCGGCCGACGTGTCGAACCCCAGTACGAGGGCGTCAGACTCCAACGGGGCGCACCTCGGTCACTTCGGGGATATAATGCCGCAGAAGGTTCTCGATGCCCATCTTGAGCGTGATGGTCGAGGACGGGCAGCCCGCGCAGGCACCCTGCATGTGCAGGTAGACGACGCCGCGCTCGAACCCGTGGAACGTGATGTCACCACCGTCCTGTGCCACGGCCGGGCGCACGCGGGTATCCAGCAATTCCTTGATCTGGCCGACGATCTCGCCATCAGCGCCGTCATGCTCGGCATGGCCGGACGCGCCCGCGCCATCGCCCAGGATCACGGGCTTGCCGGACTGGAAATGCTCCATGATCGCGCCGAGGATGGCGGGCTTCATGTGGTCCCACTCGGCGCCGTCATCCTTGGTGACAGTCACGAAGTCATTGCCGAAGAACACACCCGTGACGCCCTGAACCTTGAAAAGTCGGTCGGCAAGCGGTGATTTCTCCGTTCCCTCGGACGAGGGAAAATCGGCCGTGCCGGTTTCGAGAACGGTCTGTCCCGGCAGGAACTTCAGCGTGGCCGGGTTGGGGGTGGATTCGGTCTGGATGAACATGATCGGCACCTTTCCTGTGTCGATTGGATATGCGCGCGGATATGCCACGAGTCAAGGTTTGGAACCATTCTAAACTTTTCCCGGCCCCGCGCCAAGGCTGTTCAGGTGATCGCCTCCAGCCGTTCCTTGCTCAGGTCCCCGGGAACGATGGTGACCGGGATCGGCAGGCTGCCGGAATTCCGCGAAAGCTGCGTGACCAGCGGCCCGGGGCCTTTCTTGTCGGTTCCCGCGCCAAGCACCAGCACCCCGATCGCGGGGTCGTCTTGCACCTGCGCCATGATCTCGGTCACGGGCTCGCCTTCGCGGATGACAAGCTCTGGGTCGACACCCTGCTTGTCGCGCATCCATTTGGCAAAAACCTCGAAATGGGCGTGGATACGCTCCCGCGCCTCATGCCGCATGATGTCGCCCACGCCGATCCAGTGGTTGAATTCCTCGGGCGGAATAACGGCCAGCACCTCGACCCCGGCGTCGGTATTGGCCGCCCGCATGGCCGCGAAGCGCATCGCGTTGAGACATTCGCGGCTGTCATCCAGAACAACCAGAAACTTGCGCATGACGATCCTTTCCTGACCGCGCCATTGTGGCGGCAATTTTCGGCATGGGCAACCGAAAGCGCCAGCCGCGGTCAGTCGAAGGTGCCGGCCACGCGCCCCAGAAGCATGAAGGCGCGGGCCGTCCGGGTATCGGAAAGCTCGGATATTTCGGGATCTGTCGCCGTTTCCGCGAAACGGCTGAACATCCGGTCGAACAAGCGCAGGAAATGATGCGCCGCGTCCCGGAAAATCGCGTCCTGACGCATCCGTGACGCCGTCAGCGCCAGCGAGGATCGGTCGCGTACGCCGCCCAGTGCCGCCATGGTTCGCCCCCGCTCACCGTCGGCAAAGCGCCGCCAGACTTCGGGGCGGGCCATGTCCGGGCGCAAGTCGTCCATGTAGATGCCGTCATGCGACAGCAGCGTCAGCACGTCCTGGGCGGCCTGTATGAGTTGCGCCGTCTCCCTGTCCTTGAGCGCCTTGCGCAACGCGGCGAATCCTTCCCTGTCATCGGCGGTTTCCGGAAAATTCAGCGCGCGGATGAAATCGGACCGCTCCAGCGGCGGGCGGATATCATCGGCCGACGTCCCCAGCGGCAGCGCAACCTGTTCGTCGTCCGCCGACCCTTCGGGTGCGGGCGGGGCAGGGGGGCGCGCGGTTTCGGGCTGGCGCGTCGAGGTGAACATGGCCAGCGCGGTTTCGGTCTTGCGTTGGGCCGCGGCTATCTCGTCCAGCTTCTTCTCGACCGAGGGTTCCGCCGCGGCGTTCCGGTTCTGGTTCTCGGTCACGTAGGCGTTGCGGATCGCGTCGATCGCCGTCTGCAGCCGGCGGCTTTCCTCGCGCATCACGCGCGAGGCGCGCGCGGCGATCGCCCCGACCCAGATCATGGCGACGGGAAGAAACACGACCAGCATGATCAGCACGAACTGCAATGCGCCGCCGCCAAACGCGCCGGCCGGTTGCAGCACGAGGAAAAACACCGCCGTGGCCAGCAGCCACAATACCGACAGCACGGTGGCGACCACCTCGATACCGGTGATTCGCTCATCCTTCTGCCTGTCGTAGATCCCCAGCGATGTCGGACGCTGATCCTCGTGCTCGGGCATGTCGGCGCGCCCCTGTCAGATGTAGGCGATCTTCAGCACTTCGTAGGCTCGTTCGCCACCGGGCGTGCGCACCTCCACGCTGTCGCCCTCTTCCTTGCCGATCAGAGCGCGCGCAATCGGCGATTTGATGTTCAGCAAGCCGTTCTCGATATTCGCCTCGTGCTCGCCCACGATCTGGTAGGTCTTTTCCTCGTCCGTGTCCTCGTCAACCAGCGTGACGGTCGCACCGAACTTGATGGCGCCGGACATCTTCTTGGGGTCGATCACTTCGGCCAGGCTGAGAATGCCCTCGATCTCCTTGATGCGGCCCTCGATGAAGGACTGCTTTTCCTTGGCGGAGTGATATTCCGCGTTTTCCGACAGGTCGCCATGTTCGCGCGCTTCCGAGATGGCGCGGATGATGGCCGGACGTTCCTCCGATTTCAGCTGCTTGAGCTCGGCTTCGAGGGCCTGGTGACCCACCTGTGTCATCGGTATCTTTTCCATTCCCGTCGTCCACTGCTGTAAGCGGGTCGGCGCGCGACCGTACCCGTCGGTTCCGGTGCAGACTGTACCCGTCGGTTCCGGTGCAGACTGTCGCAACAGATTGCCCCGAGGTGCAGGGCCGATGCAATAGGCGATGGCATCCATCCAAGCAATCCCGCAAGAACGCGCAAATGTGCCGTTTCGCGCCGGTTTTGATGTCGTGTTTGAATTGACCTCGGCGAGGCCGGCAGGCTAACCAAGTCACTGACTTCATAGCAAGCCGGCCCGGCCGGCACGCCGGAAAGAGGATGACACGAATGTCCGACGTCGAACGCGAAGCCATGGAATACGATGTCGTGATCGTCGGCGCCGGGCCCGCGGGCCTCAGCGCGGCGATCCGCCTGAAACAGCTCGACCCCGAGCGCGAGGTCGTCGTGCTGGAAAAGGGCAGCGAGGTCGGCGCGCACATCCTGTCCGGCGCGGTGCTGGATCCGTGCGGGCTGGACGCGCTGATCCCCGACTGGAAGGACAAGGGTGCGCCGCTCAACGTGCCCGTGAAGGACGACAACTTTTTCATGCTGGGCGAGGCGGGCCGGATCCGCATCCCCAATTTCCCGATGCCGCCGCTGATGAACAACCACGGCAACTACATCGTGAGCATGGGCAATGTCTGCCGCTGGATGGCCGAACAGGCCGAGGAGCTCGGCGTGGAGATTTTCCCCGGCATGGCCTGTTCCGAGATCGTCTACGGGGACAACGGCGAGGTCAGGGGCGTGGTCGCGGGCGAATTCGGGCGTGAGCCCGATGGCACGCCGGGGCCGTCCTACGAACCCGGCATGGAACTGCACGGCAAGTACGTGTTCATCAGCGAGGGCGTGCGCGGCAGCCTCGCCAAGGAGCTGATCGCGAAATACGACCTTTCCCAGGGCAAGGAGCCGCAGAAGTTCGGCCTTGGCATGAAGGAAATCTGGGAGGTCGATCCGGCCAAGCACCGCGAAGGCAGCGTCACCCACACGATGGGCTGGCCGTTGAACGGCAATGCCGGCGGCGGATCGTTCATCTACCACCTCGAGAACAACCAGGTTTACGTGGGCTTCGTGGTTCACCTGAACTACCGCAACCCGCACCTGTTCCCGTACATGGAATTCCAGCGGTTCAAGCATCACCCGATGGTGGCTGATCTGCTGGAAGGCGGCAAGCGCGTGGCCTACGGCGCGCGTGCCATTTCCGAGGGCGGGTACCAGTCCATGCCCAAGATGGTGATGCCCGGCGCGGCCTTGCTGGGCTGCTCGGTCGGCATGGTCAACGTCCCCCGCATCAAGGGAAATCACAACGCCATGCTGTCGGGCAAGGCCGCGGCCGAGGCCGCGCACGAGGCACTGGAGGCAGGCCGCGCCGGCGACGAGCTGCACGACTACGAGGGCGAGGTGCGCAGCGGCGACATCGGCAAGGACCTGAAAAAGGTGCGCAACGTCAAGCCGATGTGGTCCAAATACGGGCTGACCGCCTCGTTGACGCTGGGCGGGTTCGACATGTGGTGCAACACGTTGGGCTTCTCGCTATTCGGCACGATGGGCCACGGAAAATCGGATGCCGAGGCGACCGAGACGGCCGACAAGCATCAGCCGATCGACTACCCCAAGCCGGACGGCAAACTGAGCTTCGACCGCCTGACCAATGTCAGTTTCTCGATGACGAACCACGAGGAAAGCCAGCCCGTGCACCTGACCCTCAAGGATGACAGCGTGCCGATCTCGGTGAACCTGCCCACGTATGCCGAACCAGCACAGCGTTACTGCCCCGCGGGCGTGTACGAGGTGGTCGAGAAGGACAACGGGCCGGAATTCGTCATCAACTTCCAGAATTGCGTCCATTGCAAGACCTGTGACATCAAGGACCCCAGCCAGAACATCCACTGGGTGACACCGCAGGGGGGCGACGGCCCGAACTATCCGAACATGTGACGTTCACGCGGACCGGTGACGGCAATTCGGCGTCGCCGGATTGCTTTGCCGCGTGGCTCGTACTACGTTGCCGGCGAATGAACACGATGACAGGCGGGCCGGTTGAAACAGAGTTTCTTGTCACTGATCGCGGCGGGGATGCTTGTGTCCGCCACACCCGCGCCGGCCGGCGATGCCTCGGGCGCTTATCTGGCTGCACGTCAGGCCCGGTTCGACGCGGATTTCGCGGCGGCGGCGGAATATTTCGGCCGCGTTCTCAAGGCCGATCCCGACAACGCGGCGATCCTTGAGAACGCCGTCATCGCCTACATGGCGCTTGGACAATTCGACAAGGCGTTTCCGGTCGCCCGCAAGATGGAAGCCGCCGGGCTCAAGAGCCAGTTACCGCACATGGCGCTGATCGCGCAGGAAGTCCGCGACGAAGCCTATGACGCCATCATGGCGCGTCTCGAGGACGGTCGCGGCATCGGGGATCTTGCCGACGGGCTGCTGGCGTCGTGGGCCGAACTCGGGCGCGGGGACATGGCCGCGGCGCTTGCCGGGTTCGATGCCGTGGCCGAACAGCGTGGCTTGCGCGGGTTTGCCATCTATCACAAGGCGCTGGCACTGGCCTCGGTCGGGGATTTCGAGGGCGCCGACGCCATCTTCTCGGAGCAGTCCGACGGGCCGATGCAGCGCACGCGTCGCGGTGTCATCGCATGGGCGCAGATTCTCAGCCAGCTGGACCGCAACGATCAAGCGCTCGCGTTGATCGAGGAATCCCTGGGAAACGAGCGGGATCCGGAGATAAGTCAGCTTCGATCGGCCCTCGCAGCCGGCGAGAGCGTGGCGTTCTCGCTGGTTGGCACGGCAAGGCAGGGCATCGCAGAGGTGTTCTATTCGCTCGGGCGCGCGCTGCAATCGGACGCAAGCGACGATTACACGCTACTGTATTCGCGGATCGCGGAATACCTCAACCCCGATCACATAGACGCTGTCCTGATGTCGGCCGGACTGCTGGAAAGCCTGCAACGCCATGAACTGGCCACCAAGGCGTACCAGAGCGTGCCGCGCGACCATCCGTCCTTCCATGCCGCCGAGCTGGGCCGGGCCGAGGCGCTGCGCCGCTCGGGCAAGACGGACGCCGCGGTCGAGGTACTGTCACGACTGGCGCAAACGCATCCCGACCTGCCGATCGTACATGTCTCGGCCGGCGATCTTTACCGTGAGCTCAGCCGGTTCGAGGACGCCGCAAGCGCCTATGACAAGGCGCTTGCCCTGTATGACGACGGGGACTCGCGGCGCTGGTTCGTGCTATATGCGCGCGGCATCAGCCACGAGCGTCTGGGCGAATGGCCCGCCGCGGAAGCCGATTTCCGCGCAGCGCTGGAAATCAACCCGGATCAGCCGCAGGTCCTGAACTATCTGGGATATTCGCTTGTCGAGCAGAAAACCAAGCTGGACGAGGCGCTGAACATGATAGAACGGGCCGCGGAGGCGCGGCCCGAAAGCGGCTATATCGTGGATTCGCTGGGCTGGGTCCTTTACCGGCTGGGTCGGTATGACGAGGCGATCGGCCACATGGAACGCGCGGCGGAGCTGATGCCGGTGGACCCGGTTGTCAACGATCATCTGGGCGATGTCCTCTGGGCTGTCGGGCGCTACACCGAGGCACGGTTCCAATGGAAACGGGCCTTGTCCTTCGTCGACAAGGAAAACCCCTCGCCCGACATCGACCCCGACCGGATACGCCGCAAGTTGGATATCGGGCTGGACCGCGTGTTGGAACAAGAAGGCGCGCCGCCGCTGAACAGGATCACCAGTGACGATGGCTGAGGTTTTCGCGCCCGCCAAGATCAACCTGACGCTTCACGTGACCGGGCGGCGTGAGGACGGGTATCACGAACTCGACTCGCTCGTGATGTTTGCCGATATCGGCGACAGGATCACGGTCACACGGGACGCGGCGCCAAGGCTGGTCGTGACCGGCCCGATGGCGGGAGGTGTGCCGACGGATGACCGCAACCTCGTGAGACGCGCCGCCGACCTGATCGGTGTCCCCGCCGACATGACACTGGAAAAGAACCTGCCCCATGCCGCGGGCCTCGGCGGGGGATCAAGCGACGCGGCGGCGGCCCTGAAGGCGTTGACACGCCTTGGTAACCGTGACCTGCCGGACAACCTGTTGGCGCTCGGGGCGGATGTCCCCGTCTGCCTTGCGGGCACGGCCGCGCGTGTGCGCGGCGTGGGCGAGGCGGTCACGCCGATAGCGGAGCTGCCCGTTCTCCATGCCGTGCTGGTGAACCCCAAACTGCCCGTGCTCACCGCCGAGGTCTTCCGGCGTCTGGCCAGGAGTTGCAACCCGCCCATGCCCGATGCCCTGCCGGCTTTTCCAAGGGCGGGCGACATGATCGACTGGTTGCGTGGTATGCGAAACGACCTTGAAAAGCCGGCGATCGAGGCCGAACCCGTCATTGAACAGGTGTTCGCGACGCTGAAAAAGACGCCCGGTTGCCAGCTCACCCGCATGTCGGGGTCTGGGGGGACGTGTTTCGGCCTTTACGGCGATGCCGAAACGGCCGCTGCCGCGGCCGGACGGCTGAGGGAAAGTTATCCCGGCTGGTGGGTTACCGCGACGCGGCTGAACGCCGCCTAGCCGAGGCGCGCCACCACGTAATCCGCCAGATCGTGCAACATCTCGCGCACCGGGTGGTCCGGCAGATGTTCAAGTGCGGATTTCGCCTTGTCCGTCCATGCCCGGGCGTCGCTTCGGGTCGCGTCGAGGGCACCGTGACCGCGGACAAGCGCGAACGCATGGTCGAAATCGCCGTCGCGCTGATTGCCCTTTTCGATGGTTCGCGTCCAGAATTCCCGTTCGCGCGCATCGGCGGCCGCGATCGCCTTGATCAAGGGCAGGGTCAGTTTGCGTTCGCGGAAATCGTCCCCGACGCGCTTGCCGGTGGCGAGGCTGTCACCCTGGTAATCGAGAAGGTCATCAGCGATCTGGAACGCGATCCCGAGCGCGTCACCGTAATCGAAAAGCGCGGTGACCTGTTCCTCGGGCGCGGCGGCGATCACGCCGCCAACCTCGGTCGCTGCCGAGAAAAGCGCCGCTGTCTTGCCGCGTACCACCTGAAGATACACCGACTCTGTCGTTGCGAGGTCACGCGCCGCGCTGAGTTGCAGCACCTCGCCCTCGGCAATCGTCGCGGAGGCGTTGGAAAGGATATCGAGCACCCGCAGCGACCCCGGTTCGACCATCAACTGGAAGGCGCGGGCGAAAAGGTAGTCGCCCACCAGCACGCTCGACTTGTTGTCCCATAACAGGTTCGCCGTCGGCCGCCCGCGTCGCTGCGCGCTCTCGTCCACGACGTCGTCGTGAAGCAGCGTGGCGGTATGGATGAACTCGACAGTCGCCGCGAGATGCACGTCGTAATCGCCCTCGTAGCCGCACAGGTCCGCCGTGGCCAGCGTGAGCATCGGGCGCAAGCGCTTGCCGCCCGCCTCGACCAGATGCGCCGTGACCTCGGGGATACGGGGGGCATGGCGCGATGACATTCGCGCGCGTATCAGATCGTTGACCTTGTCCATCCGCCCCCCCAGATGGGCGGCCAAGGCATCATGCGGTTTTGACGCGGGCTGGTCCAAACTCATCGCGCTCCTGTCCCACCGCTCGACAAAGGGCGGGCGGTGACATTAGTTCATGGCCATGAAACAGCTACTGAGCACAAACGACCCGACCGCGATCGCCTTTGCCAAGGCCCTGCTTCAGGGCGAGGGTATAGACTGCTTTGAAATGGACGTAAACATGAGCATCCTCGAAGGGTCCATCGGCATCTTCCCACGCCGCTTGATGGTCGCCGATCACGATTATGCCCGCGCCGCCCGGACACTGGAAGATAACGGCCTGAGCATTGATGAGTGATAACTGGCCGGACAATGCCTTGAGTTGCGACGACTTCCTTGGTGGGCGGCTGCGGATCCGGCAACCCCTCGCCGGGTATCGCGCGGGCATGGACCCTGTTCTGCTGGCGGCCAGCGTGGCGGCGGAGGCGGGGCAGAGCGTGCTTGATCTGGGCTGCGGCGCGGGCGTTGCCGCACTCTGTCTGGGCGCGCGCGTGCCGGGGCTCGGTCTCGTCGGGCTTGAGCGGCAGGCGCCCTACGCGGCCCTCGCCCGGCGAAACGCCATGGACAACGACATTCCGCTCGAGGTCGTCGAGGGCGATCTGGCCGCGTTACCGGCCACGCTCAGGCAGCGCCGTTTCGACCACGTGATCGCGAATCCGCCCTATTTCACCGGGCATGCGCGCACCGCGGCGATGGATACGGGCCGCGAGGCGTCAAGATCGGGGGACACACCGCTCGGGACGTGGGTCCGGGCCGCCGCGCGCCGTACTCTCCCGGGGGGCAGCGCCACTTTCATTCAGCGGGCCGACCGCCTGCCCGACCTGTTACGCGCTGCGCAGGATTGCCTCGGATCGCTCGAGGTGCTGCCGCTTGTCCCGCGGCGCGGCCGGGCGACGCGGCTGGTCTTGCTCAGGGGGCGGAAAGGCGGGCGTGCCGCTTTCCGTCTGCATGACGGCTGGTTGCTTCACGAGGGCGCGCATCATGATGGTGATCGCGACAGTCACACGGTGGCAACCGGCCGGGTCCTGCGCGAGGCGGCGCCGCTCCCGTTCGGTTGAAGACGCGGAAAATCCGATGCGCTTTTGCCCGCCGACGCTGCAACTGCAGCGTGACAGATCTACGAAAATATGCTGCACTGATGGCACACATATTCACAGAGGAGAGTGCACATGAGCTTGGGTTCGCATGTCGAGGAACTGAAGAAGAAACACGAGGCTCTCTCGCAGCGCGTGGAAGAGGCGCAGCGCGCGCCGGGCTCCAGTGATTTCGAAATCGCCGAGCTCAAGAAACAGAAACTGCGCATCAAGGAAGAAATCGAAAGGCTGTCGATGAATGCCTGACATCACGTCGGGGTCCGACTTTCCCGGCGGCGGCAAGGCCGCTGCCGGATATACAGTCGGAAGATAACAACAGGCAACTACCAAGGCCAAACGTGCATCGGAGCATGAAACGAATGGCGGTCGCTACCGTGGCATCCGGGACGGGCTGGTATGCCTTGTGTCACCGCACGACGAACTCGGCATGGAGGGCGCCCGCGGCCTTGATGCTTTTCAGGATGTCGATCATGTCCCGAGGTGCCACGCCGAGGGCGTTCAAGCCGGCGATGACTTCTGACAGGGACGTGCCGGGCGGAACCTCGGCAAGACCGATTCCTTCCTCTTCCTCGATCTCGGCTTCTGTCCGCGGCACGACCACCGTTTCACCCTGCGCAAATGGATTGGGCTGCACCGCCAGCGGCGCCTCGCGCACGCGCAATGTCAGGTTGCCCTGCGACACGGCCACGCGCGAAATGCGCACATCGGCCCCCATCACGATGGTACCCGACCGCTGATCGACCACGACGCGGGCCTTGCGCTCCGGCTCTACGAGCAGGTTCTCTATCCTGCCCAGGGCATGAGCGGGAGAGCGCGCATTCATTGCAGCCACGTTCACCCGGACCGTTCCACTGTCCAGCATCAGCGCGACCCGGCGGCCAGCCTGTTCATTGATCCGCGCCTCGATCCGGCCAGCCGTCGTGAAATCGGGCTCTCGCAAGGCCAGTCTGATCTTTTCAAGGTCGCCGAAGCTGAAATCTATCTCTCTTTCGACACGTGCGCCGGACGGAATGACACCAGCCGTCGGTACACCCTGAACGACCGCCGCGCCATCACCCTCGGCCGATGCACCGCCAGCGATGATTGTCCCCTGCGCGACGGCGTAAATCTGGCCATCGGCGGCATTCAGAGGTGTCATCACCAAGGTGCCCCCCAACAGGCTGTTCGCATCACCGATGGCCGACACCGTCACGTCGATCTGACCGCCTGCTCGGGCGAAGGGTGGCAGGTTCGCCGTGACGAAAACCGCGGCGACATTCTTGGGCCGAAACTGCTCCCCCGTGACGTTGACGCCCAGCCGTTCGAGGATGTTCGACATGATCTCTTCGGTGAAGGGGGCGTTCCGGATTCCGTCGCCGGTGCCGTTCAGCCCGACGACCAGCCCATACCCGACAAGGTCATTACCACGGACACCGTCGAATTCCACGAGATCCTTGATGCGCACGGGCCCGGCCGGTGCCGCGATCGGGCCGAGCAGGCAAACCGCGATCAGCATGGCGCGCATGATGGAGGTAACAGGGCCGCTCACAGGAAATTCACCAGGCTGAGGCTTGCGCTTCGCGCCGCCACCGTGAATATCGTCTCAAGTTGTCCTTGAGCCGCCTCGAGCTCGCTTGCGGTGGCGAAACGGTCTATTCCGACAAGCTCCTGTCGGGCTGTTCGCAGGCTGGTGGCTTCGGCTTCTAGGCGTGCGGCGCTTCGTTCGGCCTGCGCCTCCGCCGTACCCAGGCCGCCGCGGATTTCCGCGAGTTCGGTATCGGCGCCCATCAGGGCGGTGCCGGCGCCGCTGGCAAGGTCACGCCGTTGCGCATCATCCAGTGTCAGCGCCGGATCATCGGCCAGCGCCACCGACATCATATTGGCTAGGACATCGCGGATCACCGCGTCGTCGGCACGTGTGGCGGCCGTGATGGTTTCACCGGCATCCAGCTTGTATGTCAGATCACCGGCTGACGTGCCGCGGAACACATCCGTCTCGAACGTACCGCCGGCTGCGAAAAACGAGTCCAGCTCGGCCCGCACGTCGGCGGCCGTAGTCGCCCCGGAGACGGCGGCGCGCGCGAGCGCCAGAATGTCCTCGGAAGGGGCGAGCACCTGACCGTCAACGTCTGCCCCGGCGAACAGGGCGCGACCGGCATTCTGGGCGTTCATCGCGGCGACCACCTCGCTCAGCGCCCCGCGGGCTTGATCACCCAGAACCGCGACGGTCGGCGGGTTCTGCATCGTGCTGATGGCAGCGGCCCGACCCGCAAGTTCCTGCCCGAGGGACTGGACCCGGTCCAGGCTGGATTGCATCACTGACATATCGCTGAGCGCCAACGCTGCCGCTGTCCGGTACCGCCCGGTCACGCCCAGACGCCGTTCCAGGTGGGCAAGTTGGTCAAGATTCCCTGACAGGTGTCGTGGAACATCCTGCGCGATGCCGCTGGACAATTCATTCGTCAAACGGCCGATCCGTGCCTTGACCTCGCCACCACTGCGGCTCTGCACGAGGGTCTGCGCGAGATCACCTACCGATGTGAAATTCATTTCCTATACCCTCAACAATGTCTGCATCATTTCGTCCACAGTCTCGATCATTCGCGCATTGGCGCTGTACGCCTGCTCGATGGAGAGAAGTCGCTGAAGCTCGAGATCGGAGTCCACGCCGCCCCGCGCCTCCTGCGCGGCCAACTCGGAATGGCGCGACGCGGCGAAACTGACCGACTGATCCTGCGCCACGCGTGCCTGGGATACCTGCGACACGAACCCCGCAACGTGACCCGAGGCACTGCGGGCCGCCGCGCCGAGGGCGCCGGAGGCAAGCGTGTCCTCGGCCACCAACACATCCGAAAGTTGACGCAACAGGCTGCCGTCTCCGGCGGCGCCCGGCGCGGTGGCGCCCAACCCATCGCGAAGCCGCCACGGCGCCCCGCCGGAGGCGGGATCGACCGCGGTGTTGAGCGCCAGCCGCCCGGACAAGCCGGTTTCGTCGGCCGGGTCAAAAACGCTGCCGGAATCGGTGAACAGGCCCGGCGCGCCCACGCCACGCGACGGGTCGAGCCCGGCTTGCTGAAATCGTTCAACAAGGTTGCGGGCCAGCGCATCCAGATCCGCCTGCGCATTGACCGCCGTTTCGTCCCTGATGGTGAAAAGGGTGGCAAGCCGCCCGCCGCCGACAGGCCCGTCATCGGCCGAGACGGGGACAGGCACACCATTGATGGTCAAGCCATTCAGAAGACCGTTTTCGGCGGTCATGTGCGGCGCGATGACATTGGCGGGTGTGAACTCGAGCTGCGCGGCAGGCCCGTCAACAAGCGTGGCCCCGCCCTTGGTGAAAAGGGCCACCATGCCATTGTCGCGCGGTGCCTGTCTCAGCGGCAGGAATTCCGCCATGCGATCGATCGCTTTCTGGCGCGTATCCTCGAGCCCGGCGGTTTCCCGACCTTGCGCACGCGCCGACGCGATACCGGCGTTCAACGTCTCGATCTCCGACAGGGTTGAATTGATCGTGCCCACCGCCCGGGAAATGGCGCTTTCGGCCTCGCTGCGCATCGCCTGCAGGCCGGAGGAAATCGCGACGAATTCGCCTGTCAGCGCCTTTGCGCTGTTCACCGCCGCCTGCAGGCTCTGCCCGGCCTCGGGCCTGTTGGCAGCCGACACCAGGTCCGACTCGAACGCGGTGAGCCGGGCAGAGAGTGAGCCCGCCTGATCCGGGGTGCCGATCAACCCCTCGATGCGCGAGAGAAAAGCGGCCCCGGTTTCCGCTTGGCCGAGGGCGCTGGTGGCCAGACGCCTTTCCTGAACCAGTTGCGTGTCAACGTTCCGCACGACCCCGGCGGGGCGCACGCCCGGACCCGCGCCGTCAGCCTCGAGCGCGAGCGACCGCGGGGCGTATCCCTGTGTCAACGCATTGGCGAGGTTTGAGGACACGACGCTGACGGCGCGCGAATTCGCGTTGAGACCACTGATCGCGGCGTTCAATGCAGATGTCAAACTCATGTCGGATCGCCTTGCTCTGGCTGGATCAAGCGACTGTCAGGCCGAAAGATTCAGCGCTTGATGTTGGTGGTTTCCTGCAGCATCTCGTCCACGGTCTGGATGACCTTGGCGTTCGAGGAATAGGCACGCTGGGTCTGGATCATGCTGGTGAGTTCGCTGGCCACATCGGTGGCGGATTCCTCCCTCGCGAAGGAAACGACATCCCCGGTAGGTCCATCACCCGCATTCCAGAGGAAAAACGTGCCGCTTTCCGGCGAAGGCAGGTATGTCTGCTGATCCATGGCAATCATGCCGTTCGGATTCGGCAGGTCGACCAGCGGAACCTGGTAGATGACACGGCTGATCCCGGTATCGAACGTGGCGCGCACGAAACCGTTCTCGTCAACCTCGGCCGACGTCATGTTGCCCACGGGCGAGCCGTCCTTGGAAATGGAGAGCGGCGCGAAGCTGTCGGAAAGCTGCGTGAGCCCGTCCGATGCGCCGAGCCGCCCGATATTGATTTCCATGGGCCCGCCTTCGACATCGACGGAAAGTCGGCCGGTCGCCGGATCATACGGATCCCCTTGGATGGTCTGAACATCCAGCAACGTCCCGCCGGAGGCACGCGCATCGTCGAAAGTCAGCACATATTCACCGATAAGCGCATCATTCTGGGCGGAATCCGTCAGGGTCATCGTCCATTCGTTCGACGACGCGTTGGCAGGGATGGTCGGCGTGAACTCGATCTGGATGTTCTCGGATGTGCCAAGGTTGTCGAAATATTCCACCGACAGCTGCTCCGGATCGCCGTTCGCGTCGAAACGTGTCCCGGTGGCGGGCAGATTGACGCCGAGGTTCACCTCGGTCGTCGGCTCACCCGTGAGCTGGTTGACGTTTATCTCCACGGGTTCGAGCCCTTCGCTCGTGTCGCGCGGGAACTCGGGCACGGTACCGTCGGGGTTCGCCGGCCAGCCCAGCAGGACCAACCCGGATTCGGTTCTCAGCATCCCGTCGGCGTCTGTCCGGAACGATCCCGTGCTGCTCAGCAGCATCTGCGGGTTTCCGTTGTCGGCATCAATCTGGCTGGATTCGGCAACCGGGAGCATCCCGCGCCCCCTGACGGCAAGGTCTGTCGGGTTCGACGTGGTGACGAGCGAGCCGCTTTCGTCGATCAGTCTTTGCGTGGAGGATCGCACCCCCCCGGCCGCGTAGCTGCCGCCGCCGGAAGAGATGACGAGCGATTGGAAATCCGTCTGCACGCGCTTGTAACCGAAGGTCGCGGAGTTCGAGATGTTGTCCGAAATCCCCGCGAGGCGCGCGGCATTCGAACTCAGCCCGGCGACGCCGGCATTCAAGGAGGAGGAAATCGTCATGTACACGCCTTTCTGCTGCATCGAGAGTTGATCTCGACCACAACGCATACGCATGACGATTTAACAGGGCGCTAACAGATAAAATCCGCGTTACATGTCGGACCGCAAGAAGATGACCTCCAGCCTGTCATTGCGGATCGCCATCGGGTCGCGGGTGGCCGGCTCGCGGTCGGCATGCCCGGTGAGACGGCGTATGCGGGTCGGGTCCATGCCAGCCGATTCCAGCAAGCTTCGCATCCGGTCGGCCCGCCGCGCTGACAGGCGCCACACCGGGCTGGACAGAAGCGTCACCGGTCGCGCGCGCGTGTGACCTTCGAGCGCGAGGCCGTTTTCCACCATCGTCGCGGCCGTCGCCAGCAGATCGGACAGGTCACGCAGCAGCGGCGTGGGCTCGGACGTGCCCGGTCTGAACAGCGTTGCACCGGGCCTGTCGAACAATTCGACGACAAGGCCCTCGTCGGTCACGCGCGTGACGATATGCCGGCGCGTTTCGTGCGACACCGTGCTTTCACCGCCGCGGCCCATCAGGACCTCTTCCATTTCCTCGAATCGTTCCCGGTCGGCCGACATGCGCCCCTGCCCGGCACCCTCGGGCGAGACACCTGTCTCGCCGCGGGCCTGCTGGCGTTCCGTCGGGCGCAGGTTTGTCGCGCCGGTGCCGTTCTGCGGCAACTGATCCTCGGAAAAGACGCTGTCACCGCCGAACATCCCGTCACCCCCGCCCGATATCCGGTTCACCGGAACCGTCGGGCTGAAATAATCGGCAATGCCCTTTCTCTGTTTCTCGGTTGTCGCGTTCAGAAGCCACATCAACAGGAAGAAAGCCATCATCGCGGTGACGAAATCTGCGTAGGCGACTTTCCACGCGCCGCCGTGATGCCCGTCACCGCCGGTAACCTTCTTTTTCTTCCTGATGATGACTGGCGCGACGTTATCGCCCGGCGCGCGCATGTCCACCACCTTTCTACTCACCCGTGGAAAGGGGTAGCAGACCCGGCATTACGCATGGATTAACATTTCAATTTGCGCGGATATTCGAGGCCGTCAGACCAGCCCGGGCAGCCACAGCACGATCATCGGGAAAGCCACCAGCAGGGCGATCGTGACCGCGTCGGCGATGAAGAAGGGCATCACGCCCTTGAAAACGTCCTGAACGCTGAGATCGGGCCGCACGCCGGCGACCACGAAACAGTTGAGCCCGATGGGCGGCGTGATCAGGCAGAATTCCGCCATCTTGACCACGAGGATGCCGAACCAGATCGCGCACATCGGCCCCGACATGCCGAAGGTACTGTCGGCCGCCGACACGAACTCGCCGCCGTTCAGCGCCATGACGGCCGGGTAGACCACCGGCAGCGTCAACAGCAACATCCCGATCGCGTCCATGAACATGCCGAGCACGGCATAGGCCAGCAGGATGCAGACCAGGATCAGCATGGGCGAGACGGTCAGCGAGGTAATCCACGCGGCAAACGCGCCGGGCAGATCCGCGAAGCCCAGAAAGCGCACATAAATCAACACCCCCCAGATGATCGTGAAGATCATCACGCTGAGCTTGGCGGTTTCCAGCAGCGCATCCTTGAGCTGCGGCCAGCGCATCCCGCGCCAGACAGCCATGCAGAACACGACGAAAGCGCCGATCGCGCCACCCTCGGTTGGGGTGCCCCACGCATCGCCGCCGAACGGGTTGTAGACGAAGAAGATGATCGTCACGACGACGAAGACGATGGGCAGCGCGGGCGGCAATGACACAAGGCGTTCGCGCCACGTGAACCCGCCGACCGGCGGGCCGAACCCCTTGATCAGCAGCGCCATGCCGATGATGAGCGAGGCATAGACAACGGCCGAGAATGCCCCGGGTATGAAACCGGCCAGCAGCAGCTTGCCGACGTCCTGCTCCACGATGATGGCATAGATCACGAGGATCGCCGACGGGGGAATCAGGCTTGCCAGCGTCCCGCCGGCGGCAACGACACCGGACGCGAAACGCTTGTCATAGCCGATCTTGAGCATCTCGGGGATGGCAATGCGCGCGAAAACCGCGGCCGTTGCCACGCTGGCGCCGGACACCGCGGCAAAGCCGGCCGTGGCGAACACCGTCGAGACGGCGAGCCCGCCCGGCACCCACGCGATCCAGCGCTTCGCCGCCTCGAAAAGCGCCTTGGTCAGCCCCGCGTAATAGGCAAGGTACCCGATCAGGATGAAGGTGGGGATGAGGCTGAGCGCCTGACTGGATACCTTGGAATGGGGCACCTGTCCGGCCGTTTTGGCGGCGACGGTCAGCGCCCAGCCGAATTCCTCGGCATCATAGCCCTTTTTCGACCAGAATATCCAGATCAACCCGATCATGCCCGCGAGGGCCGCGGCAAAGGCGACGCGCATTCCCAGCACGACCAGCAACAGCAAGCCGCCGGTCACGGCAAGGCCGATATCAATCGGGTCCATCAGCGCGCCTTTCACTCATCACGGCCCGAGACATGCTCGGCCTCCATCTGTGCCTGCGTCGCCGCGTCCAGCACCAGCGGCACCGCCACCGGCCGCGTCGTGCCGCTGACCAGCGCCCGGCCGAATCCCCACGCCTGCAGGCCCAGCCGCAGGCAAAGCACCGAAAAGGCGACCGGTGCCAGCAGTTTCGCGGGCCAGATCGGTAGCGCGATGTCCATCGTGCTGTCGCGGCTCCAGAGCGGGGCGTTCCAGTCGAAGCTGCGGTCGAAATGCGCCCAGCTTCCCCAGACCAGCAGAACCATCAGCGCCAGCACGGCCAATGTCGTAAGCAGTTCCACGAAATAGAGCACCCGGCCCCTGAGCACCCCAACGACGATGTCCATGCGGATATGCGCGCCCTCGCGCATCACGTAGGACACGCCCATGAAGGCGATCAGGGGCATGGCCTGTTCGATCCAGTCCACGTACCCCGGCAAGGGCTGATTGAAGAAATTGCGACCGCCGACCGATATCACGGCAAGGATCATCAGGGCGAAAACGGCAAGCCCGCTGAGCAACGCGAAAAAGCGTTCCAGACGCAGAAGACCGCGATCCAGCCGGCTGAGGCGGCTGTCATCGGTCAGAACCGAGGCGGCACCGGCCATGGGTCACTCCTGAGGATGCGGTTACGACGTCGGGCCGCCCCGGACCAAGCCGGGGCAGCGGACCACGATCAGGAATCTGTCTTGAGTTCCGCCAGCTTGCCGGTGACGAAGTCATAAAGCTCCTGTGCCGGCAGGCCGCGGTTGCCCATGTCCTCGATCCAGGCCGCGGCGGCCGGGCCGGCCACGGCCTCTTCGAACGCGGCGAGCGATTCTTGGCCGAAGGTCACCCGCTCGATTCCGCGTTCATCCAGCGCCGGGCCCCACGCCTCCATCGTGTTGTTGGTGTAATTGTCGACATAGTGGTCCAGCGCCTCGTCTATCGAACTCATCAGCGCCTCGCGATGCGTGTCGGACAGGTCGTTCAGTGCATCAGTGTTGGCCACGACCGGGCAATTCACCGTCCCGGGGTTGAGGTTCGTCGTCCACCACTTGCCGTTCTCGATGGTTCCGAAGGCCATGTGCGCGTGTGGCGCGAAGGCGACCGCCTTGACCACCCCGCTATCCATGGCCTGACGCACCTCGGTCGCTGACATCGAGGTCGGCACGGCGCCCGTGGCCTCCATCGCGGCCCCGATACCGCCAGTGGCCCGGACGCTCAGCCCCTCGAAATCATCAAGGCCCTCCGGCGCCTCACCAAGCCCCACAAGGTTGTATTGTGGCAAGGGCGAGGGCATCAGCAGCGTGGCATTCCAGCGCGCCAGGTCTTCCTTGACCGCCGGGTGATCATAAAGCGCCATCGACAACGCGCGTTCCTGATCCAGCGTTTCGACCCCGAGGAACGGCAGCTCGAGCACCGTGATCGTCGGGTTCTTGTCGCGGTGATAGCCCGCGCAGAACTGTGCCATCTCGAAAGCGCCGATCGAAATGCCGTCAAGGTTCTCGCGGTTCTTGCTGAGGCCGCCGTAGCTGATGTTCAGCGTGAACTCGCCGTCCGTTTTCTCGGCCACGAGTTCGGCCAGCTTCTCGGTGTTCTCGGTGAAGGCGCGGCGCTTGCCCCAGAGCGACACGTTCCACTCCGTCGCCAGCGCCTCGCCGGCGAAGGACAGCGAAATCGCCGCGGCAGTCGCCAGACCCAGATACTTTTTCATGATCACCTCCCTGTTGGTTCCTTCGACCCCGCGCGATGCGCCGGGCGTTTTCTCGTTGCGTCACGCGTCAGGCGCGACCACCGACCGCCCGCGATGGCGGGCGGGCACCATGGAAGTATCGCACCCCAAAAAGCGCGCCGGGTCAACAGCCGCCGGCCAGTCAGAGCGCCGCGCGGAACAGTTCCGTCACGTTCGCCTCGGTCAATGCCACCGGGTTGCCGCCGCAGGACGGATCAGTCAGCGCGTCCTTGACCAGCGCGGGGATGCTTTCGGCCGTCACGCCCAGGTCGCCCAGCTTGCGCGGGACACCAAGACGTTCGTTGAAATCCTGCACGAAACGGCGGAACCCGTCGAAACCGCCCTCGATCCCCAGATAGGCCGAGGCCATGTCGAAACGATCGGCGATCGCGGACGCGTTGAAATCCAGCACCGTCGGCATGCAGACGGCATTGGTCGTCCCGTGATGGGTGTTGAAATGCGCCCCGATGGGGTGGCTCATGGCATGGATCGCACCAAGCCCCTTCTGGAAGGCGGTCGACCCCATGGCCGCCGCGCTCATCATGTGGGCGCGTGCCTCGATGTCATCGCCGTTTTCATAGGCCCGCGGCAGGTTCTCCTTGACCAGCCGCATCCCTTCCAACGCCATGCCCTGGCTCATCGGGTGGTAATGCGGGCTGGAATAGGCTTCGACGCAATGCGCGAAGGCGTCGAGCCCCGTGCCCGCCGTGATGAACTTCGGCATGCCGACCGTCAGCTCCGGGTCGCAGATCACCACGCTGGGCAATACCTTGGGGTGAAAGATGATTTTCTTCACATGCGTTTCGGAATTCGTGATGACGCTGGCGCGCCCCACTTCCGAGCCGGTTCCGGCGGTGGTCGGCACGGCGATGTTCGGGACGATGGCGTCGGCGTCGGCACGCGTCCACCAGTCGCCGATATCCTCGAAATCCCAGACCGGTCGCGTCTGCCCGGCCATGAAGGCGACCATTTTCCCGAGGTCCAGACCGGACCCACCGCCAAAGGCGATCACGCCGTCATGCCCGCCGGCATTGAACGCCTCAACCCCGGCGGCGAGGTTCTTCTCGTTCGGGTTCGGATCGACCTGCGAGAATATGGCGGCACCCAGCCCGGCGTTCTGCATGATGTCGAGCGTCCCGCGCGTGACCGGCAGATCCGCCAGCCCCTTGTCCGTGACAAGCAGGGGGGTCGTGATGCCTGCCGCGGCGCAGGCGTCGGGCAACTCGGTGATCCGGCCCGCGCCGAAACGGATGGCCGTTGGATAGGACCAGTTTCCGACAAGTTTCATTTCGTCACCTTTTTCAAATGGTAGGATTTCGGACGTGTGAGGTTGTGATACCCGATCACCGACAGCCCGCCGCCACGGCCGGTCTGCTTGCAGCCGGTCCAGCAAAGCCCCGGGTCGAGGTAATCGGCGCGGTTCATGAACACGGTGCCCGTCTCCACCGCGTCGCCCACCCATTCGGCGCGCGCGATATCCGCTGTCCACAGGCTGGCGGTCAGGCCGAAATCGCTGTCATTCATCAGCCGGATCGCCTCGGCGTCGTCCTTGACCGGCATGATCCCGACAACCGGGCCGAAACTCTCGTCGCGCATCACACGCATGTCATGGGTCACGCCCGTCAGGATCTGCGGCGTGAGATACGCGCCGCCGTCATCCGCCGGCTTGCGGTCGATATGCGCCGTCGCGCCCATCTGCAGCGCTTCGTCGATCTGCGACCGCACCTCGTCGGCAAAGCGGACATGCGCCATCGGCCCGATATCGGTGTCGGCCTCCAGCGGATTGCCCAGCTTGTAGGCCTCCACGATCGCCACGGCCTTGTCGATGAAGGCATCGAACAGGCTCTCGTGAACGTAGATCCGCTCGATCCCGCAACAGCACTGGCCCGAGTTGAACATCGCGGCGTCGATGAGCGTGTCCACCGCCGCGTCAAGGTCCGCATCCTCCATCACGTAGCCCGGGTCCTTCCCGCCAAGCTCCAGCCCCATGCCGGTGAAGGTCCCCGCCGCCGCATGCTCCATCGCCTTGCCGCCACCGACGGATCCGGTGAAGTTGACGAAATCGAAAGCGCCGCCGGCGATCATCTCCGACGTGGTGTCATGATCCAGAAAGACGTTCTGGAAAACATCCTCGGGCACCCCCGCCGAATGGAAGGCCCGCGCCATGCGCTCCCCCACAAGCAGAGTCTGCGTGGCATGTTTCAGCATCACGCTGTTGCCGGCGATCAGGGCCGGGGCCACGGTGTTGATCGCCGTCATGTAGGGATAGTTCCACGGCGCCACCACGAAAACCACGCCATGCGGCACCCGCTTGATATAGCGCTTGAACTCGGCATCCTCGCCCACGGCGATATCGGCCAGCGCCTCCTCGGCGATGGCGGCCATGTGGCTGGCGCGTTCGTCGAACCCGCCGAACTCCCCGCCGTACCGCACGGGCCGGCCCATCATGTGCGCCAGTTCCGGCACGATCTCGTCGTTCATTGCCCCCACGGCCGCCACGCCGTCCATCACCAGCCGGGTGCGCTCCGCCAGTGGGCGGGCCGCCCAGTCCGCCTGCGCCGCCCGCGCCTTCCCGGCCGCGGCACGGGCCGCATCGCGTGACAGGGTCTCGCGCTCGGCGACCACCGATCCGTCGATCGGCGAAATACATGTCAAGGTTCCGGTCATCATGTCCTCATCGCATTCAAGAGCCCACGCTCTTCATCTTGCCCAAAATACTCCCGCCGGAGGCGCCCGGCCGACGCCACCGGCGCCGCGGTCAGGCCCGCTCGAACCCGCGGGCGACCTCGTAATCCGTCACGGCCCTGTCGAGATCCTCGATCTCGACCTCGGCGGCGCGGACGTAATGATCGACCACGTCTTCGCCCAGCGCCGCGCGCAGCATGGCCGAGCCTTCGAGGCTGTCGCGCGCCGCCCGCAGGGTCTGGGGGATCAGGCCCGACTCCCCCGAATACGCGTCGCCGGAAAGTGGCGGCTCCAGCGTCAGGGCCTCCTCGATCCCGGCGATCCCGGCGGCGATCTGCGCGGCCATCGCCAGATAGGGGTTCAGGTCCGACCCGCCGATCCGGCATTCCACGCGCACCGCCTTCGTCCCTTCGCCGCAAAGGCGGAACCCGGCGGTGCGGTTGTCCACCGACCAGACGGTGCGGGTCGGCGCGAACGTGCCTTTCTGGAAGCGCTTGTAGCTGTTGATGTAAGGCGCAAGGAAATAGGTCACGTCGGGCGCGTATTTCAGCAGGCCGGCCATGTAGCTTTTCATCAGCGCCGACATCCCGCGGCTGTCGGCCGGGTCGTGGAAAGCCGGCTTGCCGTCCCGCCACAGGGATTGGTGGATATGGCTGGACGAGCCGACCCTGTCGTAGTGCCACTTGGGCAGGAAGGTCGCGGCATGTCCCTGCTGCCACGCGATTTCCTTGACCGCGTGTTTCGAAATCGTGTGATAATCGGCGGTGTCCAGAGCCGGCGCGTACTTTATGTTGAGCTCTTCCTGCCCGGCCTCGGCCTCGCCCTTGGTGTTCTCCACGGGGATCCCGGCCGCGAAGAGGTGATTGCGAACGGGCCGCATCACGTGCTCTTCCTTGGTGGTCTGGAAGATATGGTAATCCTCGTTGTAGCCGCTGATCGGGGCCAGATCGCGGAAATTCGCCTTGCGAATCTCGTCGAAGCTCTTCTCGAACAGGAAGAATTCCAGTTCGGTCGCCATCATGGCCTCGAAGCCCATCCCGGACAGCCGCGCGAGCTGCGCCTTCAGGATCGCGCGCGGAGAATGCGGCACGGCCGCGTGGGTGTGGTGATCCAGCACGTCGCACAGCACCATGACGGTACCGTCCAGCCACGGCACCGGGCGCAGCGTGGCCAGGTCGGGCTTCATCACGTAATCGCCATAGCCCGACGCCCAGCTTGTCGCGGCATAGCCGTCGGGCGTGTCCATCTCGAGATCCGTGGCCAGCAGGTAATTGCAGCAATGGGTTTCCTCCCACGCGCTGTCCGCGAAATGGGCCGCGTGGAACCGCTTGCCCATCAGGCGACCCTGCATGTCAACGAAGCAGGCCAGCACCGTGTCCACGTCGCCCGCGGCCACGCCGGCCTTGAGATCCTCGAATGTCAACGTCATCAACTCCCCCGGTTCGCATCCCGCGCCGGCGCGATCCCGCGAAAGACCCTGCCGGTATTCTTGCTTGAGAAATCCGCCGGGGCGCCGATGCGCCCCGGCCTGTCGTGGCTGTTCAGGTGTAGCGGTACGGCCGACCGGCTTTCTCCATGTCGGCGTTGTACTGCTTGAAGATCTCCACGACCTTGCGCTTGGTCTCGGACTGCTCGGCGATCTCGTCCCAGAATTCGCGCGCCGCCGTCTCGACGGTCGCCCACTCGGAATCCGGGATCGAGGTCAGTTCCATCTTCTCGCCGTGCACGCGCAGGCGAGCCTCGCCGCCCCAGTACCACCACTGTCGGTAGTAATGCGACTGGTCGCAGCACACGCGGAACAGCGTCTGCAAGTCCTCGGGCAGTTCGTTCCAGCGGCCCTGATTGGCAAAGAAGGAACCGCACCACGCGCCCGAGATATTGTTGGTGAGGAAATAGTTGGTCACGTCGGCCCAACCCACCGTGTAATCCTCGGTGATGCCCGACCACGCGATCCCGTCAAGCTCACCCGTCTGCACGGCGACCTCGATATCCTCCCATGGCAGGGTGACGGGAACCACCCCGAACTGCGACAGGAACCGGCCCGCGGTCGGGAAGGTGAAGACGCGCTTGCCTTCGAGGTCGGCAAGGCTGCGGATCGGATCCTTCGTGGCGAAATGGCACGGGTCCCACGCGCCGGCGCTGATATGCTGCACGCCGACCTTGGCGTATTCCTCTTCCCAGATTTCCTTGAGACCGTACTGGTTGAACAGCACCGGCACATCCAGCGAGTAGCGCGATCCGAAGGGAAAGTACCCGCCGAAGACCGTCACCTCTGTCGGCGACGCCATCGAGTCGTCGTCGGATTGCACCGCGTCGATCGTGCCGCGTTGCATCGCGCGGAACAGCTCACCCGTCGGCACCAGCTGATCGGCGAAGTAGAGCTCGATCTGCATCCTGTCGCCGGCGATGCGGTTGAACATGTCGATCGCCGGCTTGACCACGTGTTCGGCCAGCGCGGGGCCGGCATAGGTCTGCATCCGCCACGTGATCTTTGACTGGGCGATGGCCGGCGAAGCCAGCGGCGCCGCGACGGCTCCGGCCCCGGCGGTGGTCAGAAACTTGCGTCTTGTCGTCATTTTCTTCTCTCCTTGTCAGAATTCCGGCCCCCTGCCGGGGCTCTTCTTGGGGTTATTTTCCATAGACGTAATCAGGCAGCCACAGCGCGACCTCGGGAAACACCATGACCACGGTCAGCGCGACGACCATCACCAACACGAAGGGCACGATCGACACGTAGATATCGCGCAGCCCGATCTCGGGCGGGGCCATCGCGCGCATCAGGAACAGGTTGTAGCCGAACGGCGGCGTCATGTAGGCGATCTGGGTCGTGATCGTGTAGAGCACGCCATACCAGATCAGGTCGAACCCGAGTTGCCCGACCAGTGGCACGTAAAGCGGCGCGACGATCACCAGCATCGCCGTGTCGTCGAGGAACGTGCCCATCAGGATGAAGCTGAGCTGCATCAGGATCAGGATCAGCCACGGGTTCAGGCCCAGCTTCTCGGTAAAGAGGTCCTCGATGGCGTTCACCGCGCCGAGGCCATCGAAGATCGCGCCGAACCCGAGCGCCGCGAGGATGATCCACATGAACATGCAGGACACGGCCAGCGTCTGGCGCACGCTGTTCTCGAACACCTCGCGCGTCATCCGCCCCTTGAGGATCGCCGCGACGAAGGCCGCCGTGGCCCCGATGGCTGAACTCTCCACCAGTGACGTCCAGCCCTTGACGAAGGGAAACATCATCACCGCGAAAATGGCCAGCGGCAGAAGCCCGGCCCGCAGCAGGCGCAGCTTTTCGGACATCGAAACGTCGCGCTCTTCCGCCGGGAGCACCGGCCCCAGATGCGGCTGCACCCGGCAGCGAACATAGATGTAGATAATGAACAGCGTGGCCATCATCAGCCCCGGGATCACCCCCGCCAGCCAGAGTTGTCCCACCGGCTGCCGCGCGATCATCGCGTAGAGCACCAGCACGACGGAGGGCGGCACGAGGATGCCCAGCGACGACCCGGCCTGTATCACCCCCGTCACCATGATCTTGTCATACCCGCGGCGCAGCAGTTCGGGCAGGGCGATGGTCGCGCCGATGGCCATGCCGGCCACGCTGAGCCCGTTCATCGCCGAGATCAGAACCATCAGCCCGATCGTCCCGATCGCCAGCCCCCCTTTCACCGGCCCCATCCAGACATGGAACATGCGGTACAGGTCGTCGGCGATCTTGGATTCGCTCAGGACGTAGCCCATGAAGATGAACATCGGCAGGGTCAGCAGCGGATACCATTTCATCAGCTTCATCGCCGCCGAGAAGGGCACGTCGACACCGCCCGTCCCCCACAGCAGCAACCCGGCGGCCGCCCCGACGAACCCGATGGCGCCAAACACACGCTGCCCCGTGAACAGCATGAGCATCATCGAGGAGAACATCAGGATCGCGATCAACTCGTGCGACATCTCAGAGCGCCTCCCCGCGGACACGGCCGATATCGCGGAAGAATTCGGCAAGGCATTGCAGCAACATCAGGAACACGCCGAGGCAGAGCAACGTCTTCACCGGCCACAGGTATGGCCGCCAGACGGTGCGGCTGCGCTCGAGGAAACCCAGCTTCTCGCCGGCGGCATCGGCGCCCTGCGTCACGAAGGTAGCGGCCAGATCCCAGAAGAAGGCGAACGGCTCGGTTCCGAAATATCCCAGCGAGTAGGCGGTGGACCCCACGGCACCATAAAGCAGCACCCCGAGGTAGAAGATCAGGAACCACACCGTTATCCCGTCCATCCACGCTTTCTGGCGTGGTGTCCAGTCGCCATAGAAAAGGTCCATCCGGACGTTGGACCCAAGCTGGACCGAGTACGGCCCGCCCAGCACGTAATAGGCGACCATCACGAACTGCGCAGTCTCCAGCGTCCAAAGCGAGGGATCGAAGAAGGTCTTGGAAACCGACGACCACAGCAGGATCGCGACAAGCACGAAGATCAGGTACATCGTGATCCGCCCGATGAAACGGTTCATCGCGTCGATGGCGCGGACGTAGGCGACAATCGGTCTAGGCACGGGGCGTCCCCTCCACGCGAGGCAGGCAATCATTCAATGCCGGCGTCAGCATCGACAGAATCTCCGCCGCGACCTCTTCCTGCGCCGCGGGCGTTTGCAGCAGGTCATTTCGCACCTCGATCATCACGTTGGGCAGGCCGTTCGCGAGGCCGTACAGCTTCAGCGAATGGGTGACGCCGTCCTGCGGGCCGTAGGGCTCGTTCCGGCGCACGATGCGCCGCGGCAGGGTCGCGGCGCGGTCGAGCATCGCGTCGGCCAGTCGCGCGTCTCTGTCGTGAAGGATCCCGATTTCGACCTCGCGCGGCGTGCCGAACCACGAGGGCGTGAAACTGTGCACGGTGATCAATGCCGTCGGCAACCCGGCCTGCCGCCGCTTGTCCAGCAGGCCCTGAACCGCGGCGCGGAAAGGGCTGTAGATCGATTCGACACGCTCCTCCCTTTCGGCTGCGCCAAGTGCGCGATTACCGGGGATATCGACGGTTTCGGATTTTTCGGGCATCGCGCTTGGTGCCTCGGGCGGGCGGTTGCAGTCATAGACAAGCCGCGAGACGCGCCCGGCGATCATGGGCGCCTCCAGCTGCCTCGCCAGGATCATGGCCAGGTCGCGCGCGCCCGGATCCCATGCCACGTGGCCGATCCCCTCGCCGGGGGCGAGCCCGAGCCCGGCATACCGGGCGGGGATGTGATGTGACGCATGCTCGCACAGGACAACCGCGCGGCCCGCCGCCTGCGCGTCGATGATCTCGACGGCCTCGGACATCTCGGAAATGTCGGTGCTCGGCATTCATTCCCCCGGTAGCTGTAAAAAAGTTTCCACAGTCGAAATTTTATGTCAATATGTTTTCAGCCAGCATTGGGCGCCGGAGCAGCGTACCGCCTGTTTTCCGTGCGCCATGCATCACGGAGGCAACGAGGCGACGCACCAGTGACACAATCGCACACCACCGTGCGCGAATTGATCCGCGAGCATTACACGACGCTCACGCAGTCGGAGCGGAAGTTCGCCCAATCGCTGCTGGACAACTATCCCGCGGCGGGACTGGCTTCGATCACCGTGGTCGCAGCCAATGCCGGTGTCTCGACACCCACGGTCGCGCGGATGGTGCAAAAGCTGGGGTTCAAGGGCTATCCGCAATTCCATCAGGCGCTTCTGGGCGAACTGGAAGCCAAGGTTTCGGGCCCCACGCAGCGGCGGGCCAACTGGGCCTCGGAGGCACCGGAGACGCATCACCTCAACCGGTTCGCCGGCGCGGTGACACAGAACATCGAGCAAACATTCTCGAACATCGATACGGCGCGTTTCGACGCCGCCGCGACGCAGCTTGCCGACACGCGGCACCGGCTGTACGTCGTCGGCGGGCGGATCACGCGGGCCCTGGCCGATTACGCCTTCACCCATTTTCAGGCGGTGCGCGAACGCGTCACGCACATGACGGCCTCATCGGCGACATGGCCGCATTACGTGCTGGACATGGAACCCGGCGACACCCTGCTGATGTTCGACATCCGGCGGTACGAAAACAACCTGCTGAGACTGGCCGAGATCGCCAAGGAACGCGACGTGCGCGTTCTGCTGATCACCGATCAATGGATCAGCCCGGTGGCGGACGTGGCCGACCACACGTTCTCCTGCTGGGTCGAGATCCCCTCGGCTTGGGATTCTAACGTAGCGACGATGATGCTGCTCGAGGCCCTCATCGCCGCCGTACAGGAAGAAAGCTGGCCGCGCACGCGCGACCGGTACGAAAAGCTGGACGAACTTTTCAACGCGACGCGGCTTTTCAACAAGTCCGGTTAATCCGATGACCGCACCACGTAGACCGAGCATTCGGCATGGGTCACGACATGGCTGGCCGTGGTGCCCAGAAGATAATCCTGCACCTTGGGGTTGGCGGCCTCCATCACGATGAGATCCACCTTGCGCTCGTCCGCCAGCTTGACGATCTGGCGGTGCACCGCCCCCTTGCGGACGAGCGTTTCCACCTCGACACCCTCGGCCGGGTGGGCCGCGATGAACTTCTTTAGCTCGTCACCCCAGTACAGTTCCGAGTCGTAGATGTTCATGTTGCGCTCGATCTCGGGCGCGACGGTCGCCACGATCAGTTTCGCGCCCCGGCGCTGCGCCATCTCGACGGCTTCTTGGTAGGCATTGTATTCGATCCGCGCGTGGCGCAGGTTGACGGGGCAAAGGATAAGGTTGGTTTCGCGCGGCATGGCGGGCACTTTCGGAATCGCGGCATGGAGGCCTCCCTTATCCGATTCGCATCGGCACCGGCGGCCAATAGCGCCGCATGCGCCGCCATGAGCGACACGATCCTCCGGGTACCGCACGCCGGGGGTCAACGCGGCCTCGCGCGTGCGGAATGCGGGGTTTGATCTAGCGCGGCCCTGTCCGTAGGTGTGGGGCCGACCGTCACGTCCTGCTGGGGGGCCGAGAATGGAAACGGTGACCGCATGATGCCATGGCCCGGAAATCTGACCGACCGGCTGGGGGATGTCGGTACGGTATTTCGCGTCTCCTTCGTGATCGTGGTCGTCTTCCTGCTCGCCGCCGCGATCGCCCCGGCAAGGGTCGAGACGGCTGCGCAGGCCCTGCTGCACGCGACCGCGACCAATGTCGGCTGGATGTACCTGCTGGTCACGACCGGGTTCGTCGGGTTCGTGCTGTTTCTGGGGTTGTCAAAGACCGGGCAAATCCGGCTCGGGCCGCCGGACGAGGCGCCGGAATTCTCGTATCCCAGTTGGCTGGCGATGATCTTTTCGAGCGGCATGGGCGTGGGGTTGGTGTTCTGGGGCGTGGCCGAACCCATGATGCATTTCAACAATCCGCCCCTCGGCACCGGCCTTCCGCGAACGGCCATGGCCGCGCAGACGGGCATGCGCTACGCCTTCTTTCACTGGGGCCTGCATCAATGGGCCAATTTCGCGCTCATCGGGCTGGCGATCGCCTATGTCCGCTTCCGCCACCAGAGCCACGGCTTGATCAGCGAAACCTTTCGCCCTCTTCTCGGCGATCGTGTGGATTCCGGCTGGGGAAAAGCGATCGACATCCTGACCGTGATTTCCACGGTTTTCGGCGTGGCCACGACACTCGGGCTGGGGGCATTGCAGATCAACAGTGGCCTCGCCCGGCTGACCGGGCTGCCCTACGGGTTCGCGCCGCAACTTGCCATCGTGGCCGTCGTCGGCGGGTTGTTCATGATGTCGGCGATGACGCCGCTTGATCGCGGCGTGCGCCTGCTGAGCACCGCGAACATGGCACTGGCGGCGGCGCTGCTGGCCGTCGTGCTGTTTTTCGGGCCGACGTCGTTCATCTTCGGCCTGATGACGCAGACGCTGGGCGAATACCTTGGCAACCTGCTGCAGATGAGCCTTGTCACCTCGCCCTATTCCGACGGCCAGTGGGTGGAACAATGGACACTGTTCTACTGGGCCTGGGGGCTGAGCTGGGCACCCTTCGTCGGCAGCTTCATCGCCCGGATATCGCGCGGGCGGACGGTGCGCGAATTCGTCCTCGGCGTGATGATCGTGCCGGTGGGGCTGTCCATGCTGTGGTTTGCCACGTTCGGCGGCAGCGCCCTGCACTTCGAGATATTCGCCAATGCCGGGATCGCCGACGCGGTCGAGAAAGAGGTGCCGGCGGGGCTGTACGCCATGCTTGACCAGCTTCCCGGTGGCGGGATCCTGACGGTCGCGGCGATCGTGCTGGTCTGCATGTTCCTTGTCACGTCGGCCGATTCGGCGACTTTCGTACTGGGGATGTTCACCTCCAAGGGTGTGCTTGATCCGACGCGGGCGGTGCGCGTGCTGTGGGGGTGCCTGCAATTGCTGATGGTGGTGGTTCTGCTGCTGACCGGGGGTCTCGAAAGCCTGCGGACCGTGTCGATCATCGCGGCCTTTCCCTTCATGCTCGTGATGATCCTGATCGCGGTCTCGCTGCACCGCGACCTTGCGCAGGAAATTGCCCGGCAGGCCGAGAAGGCCCGGCTCCTTGAACAGCGGGTCGAGCGGCTGCTGCTGCGCAGCGCCGAGCGGGAAGCGGCCCAGAAGGCGGAAGACGAAACACACCCCACGGCACCCGAAGCGCCCGCGGCACGACCCGACAACCCCGACGACCCGGACGCGGGAGACGGCCCGCCCGCCGCGCGGTGACAGACGCGCCCCGGCCGGCGGGTTTCAGCTACCCGCGCGCGGGGTCAGTGCGCCTCGGCCCAGTTCGCGCCCTGCCCGACATCGACCACCAGCGGCACATCAAGATGGACGGCCGGGCGCGCGGCAGCTTCCATGACCGCGCGGGCGGCGCCCACGAGCCTGTCTTCCGCGCCGGTCTCGACCTCGAAGATCAGTTCGTCATGTACCTGAAGCAGCATCTTCGCGGGCTGCCCCTCGATGGCGGCGGGCATCCGGATCATGGCGCGGCGGATGATGTCGGCCGCCGTGCCCTGGATCGGCGCGTTGATCGCCGCGCGGCGTGCGAAACCGGCGCGCGGCCCCTTGGCCGAGATCTCGGGCGTGTGGATGCGGCGCCCGAACAGCGTCCGGACGTGTCCGTGCGCCTTGGCGAAGGCCACGGTGTCCTCCATGTAAGCCTTGATCCCGGGGAAACGCTCGAAATAGCGGTCGATGAACCCCTGCGCCTCGGAACGCGGGATGCGCAGGTTGCGCGCGAGGCCGAAGCCCGAGATACCGTAGATCACGCCGAAATTGATCGCCTTGGCCTGACGGCGGATTTCCGGTGTCATGTCATCCACCGGCACGTCGAACATCTCCGAGGCCGTCATGGCGTGAATGTCCTGACCGTCGCGAAACGCCTGCTTCATGGCCGGCAGGTCAGCCACGTGCGCAAGGATCCGCAGCTCGATCTGGCTGTAGTCGAGGCTGACCAGCCGGTGCCCCTGCTCGGCGACGAACGCCTCGCGGATGCGGCGGCCTTCCTCGGTGCGCACGGGAATGTTCTGCAGGTTCGGGTCGGTCGAGGCCAGCCGCCCGGTATTGGCACCCGTCTGCACGTAGGAGGTATGCACGCGGCCCGTCCCGGGGTCGATATGCTCCTGCAGCGCATCCGTGTAGGTGGACTTGAGCTTGGACATGGCCCGCCAGTCCAGCACCCGGGCGGGCAAGTCGTGTTCGGTGGCCAGATCCTCGAGAACGTCGGCACCGGTGGCGTAGGCGCCGGTCTTGCCCTTCTTGCCGCCTTCGTACCCCAGGTCGTCGAACAGCACCTCGCCAAGCTGTTTCGGGCTGCCGACGTTGAACTCGCGCCCGGCAAGCGTGTGGATCTCTTCCTCGAGCTCCGCCATCTTCTGCGCGAACTTGCCGGACATGGCGTTCAGCGTGCCGCGATCCACCTTGATGCCGTTGCGCTCCATCCGGGCCAGCACGGGCACGAGCGGCCTCTCCAGCGTCTCGTATACGGTCGTCACGCGGTTCACGTGAAGCTGCGGCTTGAACGTGTGCCACAGCCGCAGGGTGATGTCGGCATCCTCGGCGGCGTATTTCACCGCCTCGTCGATCGGCACCCTGTCAAAGGTGATGGCCGACTTGCCCGTGCCCAGCAGCGTCTTGATCGGGACCGGCGTATGCGACAGGTAGCGTTCGCTGAGCGTGTCCATCGCGTGCCCGTGTATGCCCGAATTCAACGCGTAGGACATCAGCATCGTGTCGTCGATCGGCGCCACACGCAGCCCGTAGCCGGCAAGGATCTTGGCGTCGTATTTCATGTTCTGCCCGATCTTGAGAACGGCATCGTCCTCGAGCACCGGTTTCAGCGCCGCCAGAACATCGTCCAGCGGCAATTGCCCGTCTGCCAGGTCTTCCGCCCCGAACAGGCCGCCCGCATCGGCATCTCGGTGCCCCACGGGGATGTAACACGCAAAGCCCGGCTCGACCGACAGGCAGACCCCCACCAGCGCCGCCTGCATCTCGTTGAGCGATGTCGTCTCGGTGTCCAGCGCCACGTACCCGCGCGCGTTGATCCGGTCGATCCAGCGACGCAGGCCTGACATGTCGCTGACGCGTTCATACTGCGCCGGGTCGATGGCCGGCCAGTCGGGCGCGCTTTCCGCGCGGGGGTCGGCACCGGCGGGGTTGCTGTCGGGGATGACGGGCGGCTCCACGCCCAGCGTGTCGGCAATGCGTTTGGACAGGGTCCGGAACTCCATCTCGGTCAGGAAAGCCAGCAGTGTTTCCGGATCGGGATCCTTTACCTCGAGATCGTCGAGCGTGAAATCCAGCGGCGTCTCGCAATCAAGCTGCACCAGCTTCCTGGACATTTCGATCTGCGCCCGCTTGTCTGTCAATGTCTCGCGGCGCTTGGGCTGCTTGATGTCCCCGGCGCGGTCGAGCAACTCGTCCAGGGAGCCGTATTCGTTGATGAGCAGCGCGGCCGTCTTGATCCCGATGCCGGGCGCGCCCGGCACGTTGTCCACGCTGTCGCCCGCCAGCGCCTGCACGTCGACCACGCGGTCCGGGCGCACGCCGAACTTCTCCTCCACGCCCTCGGCGTCGATCCGGCGGTTCTTCATGGCATCGAACATCTCGACCCCGTCGCCGACCAGCTGCATCAGGTCCTTGTCCGAGGAGATGATGGTGACCCGCCCGCCGGCCTCCCGCGCCCGGCAGGCGAGGGTGGCGATGATGTCATCGGCCTCGTAGCCCTCGGTCTCCTTGCAGGCGATGTTGAACGCCTCGGTCGCACGGCGCGTCAGCGGTATCTGCGGGCGCAATTCCTCGGGCATCTCCTCGCGGTTGGCCTTGTACTCGGCGTACAGGTCGTTGCGGAAGGTATGGCTGCCCTTGTCGAAGATCACCGCCACGTGCGTGGGCGCGTCCGGCCCCGCGTGATCGTCGATGTAGCGTTGCAGCATGTTGCAGAAGCCCGAGACCGCCCCGACGGGCATGCCGTCGGATTTCCGCGTGAGCGGCGGAAGCGCGTGGTAGGCCCGGAAAATGAAAGCGGACCCGTCGATCAGGTGCAGGTGGCACCCCTTGCCGAATGTCATGAATGATCTCCCGAAATGGCCGGCGCTACGTGGTAGTCATGCCATGCCGCGCCGGCCGGGACCAGTGGCCAAACGCACGCGGTAAAGGTCCGTCCACCGCTGTTGAGGCCCGTTCGGGCATGACGGGCCGGCAGGGGGCGCTGCCCCCGTCGCCCTTGCGGGCGACTCCCCCGGGGTATTTCGGCCGAGAAGAAACGGCGCGTGGGCGCCCGGCGGATCAGACCTTGTCCTTGAAGTCACGGTGGACAAGCTTGGCGTCGCAGTAGGGGCACTCGACAAAGCCCGTCTCGCGCGGGATCGAGAGCCAGACACGCGGATGGCCCAGGGCACCTTCGCCGCCGTCGCACGCCACGCGATAGCTGTCCACGATCCTGGTTTCGGGAGCTTCGGTAACCATCGGGCGTTTCCTTTTGCCAGCAATTCCTCTAGGTCCGAATATGTTCGATCACAAGGCAGGGGGCAAGAGCAGCCATGGCCGGAAATGCCATCGAGATCCGCGGTTTGACGAAAACCTATCGTGGCCGCAGGGGCGAACCGGAAAAGCACGCCCTCACAGGCATCGACCTGGACATTCCCGCCGGCTCGGTTTTCGGGCTGCTGGGGCCGAACGGCGCGGGCAAGTCGACCTTGATCAACATACTGGCGGGACTTGTGGTCAAGACGTCGGGCCGGGTCACGATCTGGGGCTTCGACCAGGACGTTAACCCGCGGCAGTCCCGCGCGGCCATCGGCGTGATGCCACAGGAGCTGAATCTTGACCCGTTCTTCACGCCCCGCGGCGCGCTGGACGTGCAGGCGGGGCTGTACGGTGTTCCCAAGGCCCGGCGCAGGAGCGACGAAATATTGCGTCTGGTGGGGCTGGAGGACAAGGCGGAAGCCTATGCCCGCACCCTGAGCGGCGGCATGCGCCGGCGCCTGCTGCTGGGCAAGGCGCTGGTGCATCACCCGCATGTGCTGGTGCTGGATGAACCCACGGCAGGCGTGGATATCGAACTGCGCCAGATGCTGTGGGACAACGTGCGCAAGCTCAATGCCGAGGGCATGACGATCATCCTGACCACGCATTACCTGGAAGAGGCCGAGGAGATGTGCGACGAAATCGCCATCATCAACCTTGGCGAGATGGTGGCGCGCGACAGCACGCAGAACCTGCTGGGGCGGCTGGACGGCAAGACCATGGTCATCCATCCCGACGCCCCGCCGCACCAGCTGCCCGAGGCGCCCGGGCTGGAGGTGGAGCAGCGCGGCGACGGATCGCTGGCTATCACCTATCACGCGTCGCAGACGCCCGCCGAGGCCGTGCTGGAAGCGGTGCGTGGCGCCGGTATCGGTATCCGTGACGTGAAGACGGAGCAGGCCGATCTGCAGGACGTGTTCCTTGACCTCACGCGCGGGCACGCGCGCCAGGACTAGCAGAACCAGGACGCGCTAGGACTTGTCGCCCCTGTCGTCGAGACGCGCCTCGATCCGGGCGAGCCGGCCGAGCACCTCGTCACGGTAGGTATCGGTTTTTTCCACGTCCTCGAGATGGTGGGCATCCTGCATGGAATTCACGATCAGGCCCACAACGAGGTTCACAACGGCGAAGGTCGTGACGAGGATGAAAGGTACGAAGAACGCCCAGGCCAACGGGTAGACCTCCATCACCGGGCGCACGATGCCCATCGACCACGACTCGAGCGTCATGACCTGGAAAAGCGAGTAGGCCGAGCGCCCCAGTGTGCCGAACCATTCCGGAAAGGTCGCGCCGAACAGCTTGGTCGCCATGACGGAGCCGATGTAGAAGATGATTCCCATCAACAGGAAGACCGACCCCATGCCGGGTAGCGCGCTCATCAGCCCCTCGACGACACGGCGCAACGAGGGCGTGACCGACAGGACGCGCAACAGGCGCAGGATGCGCAACGCCCTGAGCACCGACAACCCCTGTGCGGCCGGCACAAGCGATATGCCGACGATGCCGAAATCGAAGATGTTCCATCCGCTGCGGAAGAAGGGCAACCCACGCGCCGCCAGTTTCGCGCCGATTTCGGCCACGAATATCGCCAGGCAGACCTTGTCGAGCGTCAAGATGAGCCAACCCGCGGCCGCCATCGCGTGACGGGATGTCTCGAGCCCCAGGATCACGGCGTTGAAGAGGATCACGCCCAGTATGAAATTCTGCACGCCGGGGCGGTCGATGAGCGCGCCCAGCCGTCCGCGAAATGTCATTTGATCCGAGTCCGGTTGTCTGTCGCGTCCGGATAATGGCGCCGGGGCGCGTTGCTGACAAGCACGGCAACCGCCATCACGCGCCCTTCTCCAGCATCCGCCCCATCGGCCGGCCGCCGAGAATATGGAGGTGGTAATGCGGCACTTCCTGCACGCCGTTCTCGCCCGCGTTGGAAATCGCCCGGAACCCGGCGCCGCCCTTGCCAAGGCTCACGCCGGTTATCCGGCACACCTCGGCCGTGACGCGCATGAAATCGACGATCTCGCGTTCGCTTGCCTCGGCGGCGAAATGATCATGGCTGACATAGGCGCCCTTGGGAATCACGAGCACGTGCACGGGCGCCTGCGGCTGGATGTCGTTGAAGGCCAGCGTGTGCTCGGTTTCCAGAACCGTTTCGTTGGGGATCTCCCCGCGCAGGATCCTCGCGAAAATGTTCTGGTCGTCGTAGGCGTATGTCATGGCGGTCCTCAATCGGCGTAGAGGTGGGTGGTATCCGCGATTTCATGCGCTATTTCCGGCGAAACATCAAGGAAGCGTGCAACGCGGCGCTCCTGTTGCTCGCGCGGGTCGGACTCCCGCACGATCAGGTGGTTCTCGAACTCCTCGTCGCGGATGCGATCACATTCGAAGGTGATGTCGCCGCGAATCGTCGGCAGAAGCCGTTCCAGCGTTTCGGGCGGGGTCTGTTCCCCGGCAAGGCCGACGCGCATCGCGTGCCCGATCAGGTAATCGTCGGAAAAGTCGCACTGGATTTCCAGTATCCGGGTGACCGCGCGATCGTGGCAGAAATCCTGCAGCAGCTCGAGGTTGCCGGGATCCATGCAGACGATCAGCCGGTCGGTCTCGTAATAGTCGAAAAGCATCCGCATCAATGCGCGCCGGTGGCGCGTGCGTTTTTCCAGCGTGGCCTGGATCCCCCCGAGATCCGGCAACGCGGTGCTTTCCTCGTTGAACAGGTATTCGATCGTCGGCACGGGCGTTGCCTGCCTGATCCGCTCCAGCAAGCGCTTGGCGACGTGCCATTTCTTGCAAACGACGATCAGCAGTTCGCGTTCGCGCCCGAGCGAGCTTTCCTTTTCCCAGAAGCGGTTGGCGAAACGCCGCCCGATGCGCCCGCGCCCGGTGAGAAACTTGAACAGGCTCCGGCCCTCGTTCGAGATCTTGAAACGCGCGTCCTCGGCCACGTAGAGTTCACCGAGCCGGTGCTTGAGATCCCATGCCTCCGGGCTGATCTTGCGGGCGAAAAGGTAATCCTGACTCAGCAGCAGATCGTAATGATCGTTGTAGAACGTCACGGGCATCCCGTAATCCGTGAACATCAGGAAGGTCAGCGTCCGCGTGCGGATTTCCTTTTCGGGCACGAGGTGGCGCACCAGCGTCTGGAAAAACGTTTCGTCCGGGATCCATGTCGTGCGGAAGAACCGCATCACGTCGGGGCGTTGCCGCGTGAAATCGAGGATCCACTCGATCGTGCGGCGACGCAGGCACCACCATTGACTGCCGATCTGAACCTGGATGTCATGCGGGATGGCACGCGTCAGCCCGAGTTTGCGCTGAAACTTGTAGGCGGCATAGAAACGCCGCGGCTGCGTCCGCTCGTTGAAGAAATGGCGGTAGATCAGCCGGTCCTCCTTCATGCCGGTCTTGATCCAGTCGCTGTCGAAATAGTCGAAACTCTCGATGTAGTCCACGTCCTGCTGGTCGAGAAACTCGTGCGCGTAAGCGGCCGACTTGATCGCGGCGCAATCGCCGGACAGCATGTAGAAATGGGTCGCGCGGGGAAACGCGTCGGCCGCCGCCTGAACAGCGTGGAGCGTGGCCTGCACCAGCGACCATTCACCCCAGCCACACTTCACGCGCCGACGCGCGAAAGTGACGTTGGGATTGTCCGCCAGCGCCGTGCGGATCTCGTGGTACGCCACGGGATCGGCACGCGCATCGAAATGGATTGCCATGTAATCCCCGGCCGCTGTCAGCATATTGGCCTGCTTGATGATCGCGTCCGGATCCTTGTGGCACAGCAGTATGAACGCGATTTTCGCCATCACTCAAACGGTTTGAACTGCCCTCCCGTGGGTCGGATACAGTGATAGTCGTGAACGCACGTTGAATAAACAGGCTTTCTTTGCTTTTTTCGTCGGGCTACACAATAAACGCCCCCGGCAGAGCGGGCATCAAAGCGCGGAGGCGGCAGCATGGGGTTTCCCGGTACCTGGATGACCGAAAGCGAGAGCGTGGTATACCGCGTCGTGCCCAAATGCGCCTGCTCGACCATCGGGCAAATCATGTATTACTCGGATCACGGGGAATTCTTCGACGGCGACATTCACGACGCCACGCAAGGGCTGCACAAATGGGCGCGTGAGGACAGTCAGAAGCTGATCAACGCCAATGTCAAGACGCACACCTCCTACGCCTTCACCTGCGTGCGCAATCCATACACCCGCATCCTGTCGAGCTTTTTCGACAAGATTTGTGGCATCCAGCGCAACGGCAAGCGCTATCGCGGCAAATTGGTGCCAATGCTCATCCAGAAATACGGCGTCGAGGTCGGCGGCGAAGACGGAAAAAAGGAGTTCGACCAGGTCAAGAGCTTCCGCCGTTTCCTGCTGTTTGCGCGCGACACGATCCGCTGGAAACGCCCAATGGACCCGGATATCCACTGGTCTGCCATGTCGGGCCATGTCTCGACCTTCATCGGCAATGGCGGCACCTACGACAAGATATTCTGGACCGAGAAGTTCAATGACGGCATGGGAGATGTCCTCCAGGCCATCCAGACGCCGCATACAGTGGATCTCGCGACCATCCCCCGATTCAACGAGTCCGAAGGGCACGGCCCCAAGCGCGCCTACCCGGTCGAGGACTATTTCGACGACCTGTCAATGCACCTCGTCAAGGAGATCTACCACCGCGATTTCGAGCTTTTCAAATACGACTTCGACGACCCATCGAACAAGATGCCGGTGGGCGAGATCGACCTCGACGAAGTGCACGCCAAGCTGGGTGAGTGAGGACCGTCCCGATACGCTAAAGGCGCACGGGGCGCGCGATGAAAGACCACGTGCCCCACGACCAGCGTCCGCCCAAGGGGCGCTGCCCCTCTTGGCCTGCGGCCAATTCACCCCGGGGTATTTTGCCCGAGAAGAAACGCGTAACGCCATGTTAACCACGGTGTGATGACACTGGAGGCGCGGTACAGGCTGGGGAGCCGATGACCACCCGAGGAGAAGCCGCGCCCGGGCCGGTCCGCATCGGCGACGGGCCGACCGACGCCGGTTCCGGGCGCGCACCCTTGACTTCTTCTCGGGTCAAATACCCGATCTCGCTGCGGGTCCGGGTGCCTGCATCGGCAGATTCCGAGCGATCACACAAGACCCTCGGCGCGGAACATCGCGGTCACGTCGGCCTCGGGGCGGGCGCCGAAATGGCCTATGACCTCGGCGGCGGCGATGCATCCCATCTGCCCGGCAACCGCCAAGGGTTTCCCGGTGGCAATACCGTAGAGGAACCCGGCGGCGAACTGGTCACCCGCGCCCGTGGCATCGACCGGGCGAACCTCGCGGACCGGTACGGAGACGCTGTTATCGCCTTCGACCAGTACCACGTCGTGGCCGGAGCGGGTGCAGACGACCAACCCGCTGTCAGCGGCGGCCTGTTCCAGCGCGGCCCCCAAATCCTCGGTTTCGTAGAGGGATTTCCATTCGTGTTCGTTGCCGATCACGTAATCCAGTTCGCAAACCAGGTTCCGAAAATCGGCCCTGTGTCGATCGACGCAGAACGGGTCGCTGAGCGCGATTCCGGCCTTGCCGCCGCCGGCCCGGCAATCGCGGGCCGCCTCGAGAAAGGCCGCCTTGCCTTTCGGCTTGTCGTAAAGGTAGCCCTCGAGGAAAAGCAGATCGGCCTGACCGGCAACCGTATCCGGCACATCCTCGGGGCCCAGTTCGGTCGAGATGCCGAGATACGTGTTCATTGACCGCTCGCCATCGGGCGACACGAAGATCATCGAGCGCGAGGTTGGCAGTTCGCCGTCGCGAACCGGCGCGTTGACGAAATGGCACCCCACATCGGCCATCGCGGCCGCGTAGAACCTGCCGAGGTCGTCGTCACGCACCCGGCCGATGAATCCCGTCTCAAGACCGAGGGCCGCCAGGCCGGCGGTCGTGTTGGCGACCGACCCGCCCGGCATCCGCGCCCGCGTTTCCATCCCGTCGTAAAGGAATTCGGCGCGATCCTGTTCGACCAGTTGCATGACACCCTTGTCGATGCCCATGCGCGACAGGAATCCGTCGTCACATTGGCTGATCACGTCCACGACTGCATTGCCGATCCCGACGGCTTGATATTTCTTCATGGGGTCTTGTCCTCGAATTCACAGAGATCACGGATGAGGCAGGTGCCGCATAACGGCTTGCGCGCCTTGCAGGTGTAGCGGCCATGCAGGATGAGCCAGTGATGCGCGTGCTGCTGGAAATCCACCGGGACGTTATCCTCGATGGCGCGTTCCACCGCGTCCACGTCCTTGCCGGGGCAGATGCCGCTGCGATTGCCAAGCCTGAAGATATGCGTATCCACGGCCTGCGCCGGGTAATGCCACCACATGTTGAGCACGACGTTCGCCGTCTTGCGACCCACGCCCGGCAGCGATTGCAGCGCCGCGCGCGAATTGGGCACGTGGCCGCCGTAATCGTCGACAAGGATGCGGCTGAGCTTCATCACGTTCCTGGCCTTGTTGCGATAGAGCCCGATCGTCTTGATGTGTTCGATCAACCCTTCCTCGCCCAGCGCCAGCATTTTCTCGGGCGTGTCGGCGACCCGGAACAGATCGCGCGTCGCCTTGTTCACGCCGGCGTCGGTGGCCTGCGCGCTCAGCGCCACCGCCACGACGAGCGTATAGGCGTTCACATGGTCCAGCTCCCCCTTGGGATCGGGGTCGGCTTCCCGGAAGCGGGTAAAGATCTCGCGTATCCTGTGGTAATCGAGCTGTCGTGCCATGCCGTTTCTAATGCCCGCAATTCGCCGGATGCGCAACATTCGGGTCGTCGCCGGCGGCGCGGCGTTTTAGGGTGCAGGCATCGCATCGAATGAGCCGCTGCATGAACACCGCCCCGGAACACAGTTATCACTACCACGTCATCCGCCGCGCGATCGACGTGATCGACGCGCAGGGCGGAAACCTGCGTCTTGATGATCTGGCCAGCGAAATGCGCATGAGCCCGACGCATTTCCAGCGGGTTTTCTCGCAATGGGCAGGTATTTCGCCCAAGCGGTACCAGCAATATCTCGCGCTGGACCACGCCAAGGCGCTGCTCGCACAGCGCTTCACGACGCTCGGTACGGCGCATGAGCTGGGGCTGTCGGGCTCGGGCCGGCTGCATGACCTTTTCCTGCGTTGGGACGCGATGAGCCCGGGCGCCTTCGCCCGCCGGGGCGACGGGCTGTGCCTGCGATGGGGACGGTTCGACAGCCCGTTCGGCCCGGTGATCGCCATGGGCACGGACAAGGGCCTCTGCGCAATGGGATTCACCGACGAGCTCGGCGATGAGACGACACTGGAGGACCTGAAGGCGCGGTGGCCACGCGCAACCTTTTCCGAGGACCCGTCGGAAATAGCGCCCTGGGTGCGGTCCGCGTTCGGGACAGGCCTTGAGACGCCGGTTCACCTGATCGGGGCACCGTTCCAGATCAAGGTCTGGGAAGCACTGCTGCACATCCCGTCGGGCCGGGTGACCACCTACGCCGAACTTGCCCGGGCAATCGGTGCGCCGCGCGCGGTGCGCGCGGTGGGCACCGCCGTGGGCCGCAACCCGGTCAGCTTTCTCATCCCCTGTCACCGCGCACTGCGCAAGTCCGGCGGGCTGGGCGGGTATCACTGGGGCTTGCCCGTCAAGCGCGCAATCCTCGCCTGGGAAAGCGCCCGGACAGAAGACTGACCGCGCGGCACCCTGCGCGGAATACCGCCGTTTCCGGGCCGGAATCACCTTGGGGCCGTGGCTGTTATTGCATATCATCACAAGCGATCCCGACGTGATCGGGCGCCAAGAAACCAGAGGCATTGCACATGACACGAGCACGTAAACCCCTTCTCATCCTGTCCGGCTGTTCGCTGCTGATGGCGTCGGCATGTACCGATCCGGCGGTTGTTGGCGGCAATGACCCCAACAAGAACGCCAAACAGGGCGCGCTGCTGGGGGGCCTGCTCGGCGCGGGTCTCGGGGCAATCGTCAGCGACGACAAGGCCAAGGGCGCCGCGATCGGCGGCGTTGTCGGCGCCGCGGGCGGGGCCGCGTACGGAAGCGCATTGGACAAGCAGGAGGCGGAACTACGCCGCAACCTCGATAATGACGAGGTGCGGATCACGAACACGGGCGACCGCCTGATCGTCACCATGCCTCAAGACATCCTATTCGACACCGACAGCGCGGTTGTCAACGCCGGGCTGCGTGGTGACCTGAGTACGGTCGCGGACAGCCTCCAGAGCTATCCGGACACCATGGTGCAGGTGGTTGGGCATACCGACAATACCGGGGATGCGGCTTACAACCAGCGTCTGTCCGAACGGCGTGCGAACTCGGTCGCGGATGTCCTGATGAACGGGGGGGTTCCCTTCGGGCGCATCCGGACCTTCGGGCGCGGCGAAGATCAGCCTGTCGCATCGAACCTGACCGAACAGGGCCGCGCGCAAAACCGCAGGGTCGAGATCGTGATCCTCCCCACAAGCACGTGATCTTTCAAGGGCGTATCGCGCGGTCACGGCCATTATCATTGTGAACTGTGCGCGGCCCCCGGCGAGGCCGCGGTGAGCGGTCTGGGCCATGCCGCCCACGGTCTCGGTCCAGCCGAAGGTGAGGTGGATCAGAAAACGGCGCGGCCGGGCGGGAAAGGCGTCAGTGGCGCGTTTCCCGGCCAGGCGGGGATCGTTTTCCCGACGCAAGTCGATCTTCTTGCGGTGTCGCTGGGACAGAGGGTAGCCGGGATGGTGCGTGGTTGGTCCGTCGATGGCGGAATGCCGAGACCTTTTTCGCGATGTGCGGGGTCACGGCCATGCCTCTCAGTTTCTTGAGGAGGTCGGCACTGTCATACCCCTTGTCTGCCGCCAGCGTCAGGCGCCGGGTCGAGCCCGGCGTGGACCTCGAACCCGTGGCGGCCCGCGCCTCATTCCATCAGCAGGGCTCCGCCCGTTCAGGGCAGAATTGATCCCCCGGATCAAGTCCGAGACGCCCTTCACTCCGTGAAGCACAGCATCGCCGCGCCGGGCGTCTTCTTGTAGGGGCGGGCATCCCGATCCGTGACCGAAGCGTGCTTGCCATTGTCACTCGGACCGATGGCGTTCCAATGCCAATCGTTCGAGCGCTTCGTGCCGCGGAAGTTCTCTTCGGCGTTGCGGGTCTGGCGGGCTTTGTCGGACATCGGCCGTGTCTGCTGGGGGGCTGGTCGGTGTCTGCGACGGTCTCCTGTATTGGCGCCGGTGGCGGTGGACCGCCGGGGTCGGGATCGTGATCGGGTGGCGCATCAATCGCTCGCTTCAAGATCTGCCGGATCCTGCGAAGCGGGTGACCCGCCGGGACCCGTTCCTCAAGGTCCACATAGCTGAAAAGCGGCCCGCTCGCCTCGTCCGTCCCGCGCATCATCACCCCAATCTGACCTGAAAAAGGGTGGAACATGGTCTCAAATTCCTGTCTGTACCAATTCCCATCATTTCCATGCAGGTCGTAACATGCAACCGCCCGGCGGTGACCCCCTCCTGCCGCAACAAGCCCGTCATCATTCGACTGGCCGCGAACGGATAATCCATGTGCAGCTCGTCGATCCGGTGCATCAGCTTGCGGGCCGCGTCGCTGACAGGGCGCGGCGCGTGGTACGGGCTGCCACGGCTGATCCCCAGAGATTCGGCTTGGCGTCTCAGGCTCAGCTTTTGGGGGCGATCTGTTATTTCTTTGCGCTCGGCAGGAGGCCGGGCTTGGCGAGCGCTGCTTCCAAGGATCATTTTCCAGCGTCAGCCGGCCGATCTTCGTCTGCAGGGATTTGACATCGATCTCAGCGATCTTCGACCCCCCTCGGCGTGCCATCGAAGACATCCGAAACACCGTCCGGAAGTTGATCCTCCCACGGCTTGGTCTGGCCGGGATGCAGGTCAAACTGCGTCGCCGGCTCGCTCATCGTTCTGTCGCCCGTCAACGCCGCCAACGCCACTTCCGCCTTGACGGCAGGACTGTGGTTCCTTCGTGGTTACCTTCGCTCCTTCGTCCCGGCAATGCCGCGGGGTTGGGAGCGCAAAAGCCACATAACTTTCCTGTTCAGATTTCCCGAGCCACCTTGCGGGTCCGACACATACGCCAACAACGCAGGACAAAAGACTGGCCCCGGCGGCCAGCCAAGGGCCATACCGTTGTCCTCTCTCGACGATGATTTCTGGTTGGCGGTCAAGCCAGAAGTTCAGCCTTCCGATCCTTCACGCATGATCAGAGCTGTTTCTACTGGACGATATCTATCAGCGATCCTTGGTAAATCATTCGTCACGGCTTCGCTGAATTTCTATTGTTCCCAGGCATTCAATAGAGACTCAAGGCTGTCTTTGCCTCACACGGTTGTCGAATATCCGATCGCCTTTCGAAACACCTACGTTGCGGACGTGATCAACAATTCGGCACGTTCACCGCCAGCCCGCCCAGCGAGGTTTCCTTGTACTTCTCGCTCATGTCGGCGCCGGTCTGGCGCATGGTCTCGATACAGGCGTCGAGCGGCACCAGATGCGTTCCGTCGCCGCGCAGCGCCAGCGAGGCCGCCGACACCGCCTTGATCGCACCCAGCCCGTTGCGCTCGATGCAGGGGACCTGCACCAGCCCCTTCACCGGGTCGCATGTCATCCCGAGGTGATGTTCCAGCGCGATCTCGGCGGCGTTCTCGATCTGCGCGGGCGTTCCACCCAGAACGGCGCAGAGCCCGGCCGCCCCCATTGCCGCCGCGCTGCCCACTTCGGCCTGGCAGCCCGCCTCGGCCCCGGAAATCGAGGCGTTGTATTTCACCAGCCCGCCGATGGCGGCCGCCGTGAGCAGGAATTCCTCGACCTGCGCGTCGGTGGCGCCGGGCACGTGCTCCAGCCAGTACTTGATGACCGCCGGCACCACGCCGGCCGCGCCGTTGGTGGGGGCCGTCACCACCTGGCCGCCGGCGGCGTTCTCCTCGTTGACGGCCATGGCATAGGCGCTCATCCAGTCGTTGATCTTGTGCGGGGCATTGAGGTTCGTGCCCCACTCCGCCAGCAGCGCGTCGCGGATACCCTTGGCCCGGCGCTTGACATAAAGGCCGCCGGGCAGTTCGCCCTCGGTGCTCAGCCCGCGATCGATGCAGTCGTTCATCACCTGCCAGATGCGCGCCACGCCCGAGCGCAGGTTTTCCGGCCCGCCGCGCGCGACCTCGTTGGCCTTCTTCATCCGGGCGATGGTCTTGCCCGATGTCTCGGCCATCTCCAGCATCTCGGCGGCGGACTTGAACGGGTAGGGCACCGGCTCGCCCTCGTCGGTGTCGCGCCCCGCGGCCAGTTCGGCGTCGGTCAACACGAAACCGCCGCCGACGGAATAGTAGGTTTCCTGCAGGATCACGTCGCCCTGCGCGTCGGTGGCCATCAGGACCATGCCGTTGGCGTGGCCGGGCAGGTTCGGGCCGAAGTCAAAAGCCAGATCCTGCTTGGGATGGAACCTCAGCTCCGGCAGGCCGGGCGGGCGAACGGTATGCGTCTCGCGGATTTGCGCCAGCACCGCCTCGGCGCGGTCGGCGTCATAGTTTTCCGGTTGGAACCCGGCCAGCCCGAGGATCGTGGCGCGGTCGCTTGCATGGCCGACCCCTGTAAAGGCCAGACTGCCATGCAGCGACCCCTTGAGCCCCGCGCAATCGAACGGCGCGGCGCGCATCTTGTCCAGAAACCGCCCGGCGGCCACCATCGGCCCCATGGTATGGCTCGATGACGGGCCGATGCCCACCTTGAACATGTCGAAGACGGAAAGGAACATCAGGTAGCACTGCCTTCTGGTGGTGTCGCGTACTCGGGCGCCGTGAAGGGGTGCGGCCCCAGCCCCTCCGCCCTTATCGCAGCCCGGACGCTCGGGCAATGTTCCAGACGCGCCGCCATGGCGTGCAAGTGCGGCCAGTCGCGCAGGTCGAGCCACCCGGCCCCGCCGTCGGGCGCGGGGTAGAGCGTGAGCCACCGCAGCAGGCAGGCGAGGTAGAAGTCGATGACCGATGGCGCCGGTCCCCCCAACCAGCCCGGTCCCGTGCCCGCCACCTTCTCCAGCTTGTCCAGTTCACCGGCGATCTCGGTTTTCATGTGTGCGCGCAAAGCCGCTTGCGCGGCCGTGTCCGCGCCTGTGTACCGGTCGGGCCTGAGCCGCATCCGCAGCGCGGGATGCAGCGTGTTCGCGACGCGGAAATGCCATTTCAGGAATGCGGCACGTTCCGGGCTGTCGGGGGCGGGGGCCAGTTGCCCGTGCCGGTCGGCCAGCCACAGCAGGATCGCCCCGGTCTCGAAGATGGGCCCGTCGGGCGTTTCCAGCACGGGGATCAGCCCGTTCGGATTGAGCGCGAGATAGGCGGCCGAAAGATGTGCCCCGGCGGCGCGGTTCACAAGAACCGTCTCGAAAGGCTGGCCGATTTCGGTGAGCGCGAGGCGAACGATCAGCGACGCGTTGTCCGGCGCGTAATGCAGGCGGTATGGAACTGACATGCCGCCACCCTAACAGATTGCACGCATTGATCATGCCGGATTGCGACCGTCGCCCGGGATGGAAACGGCATGTGTTAATCCCGGCGTAACCGACTCGCCCCCATTCTATCGGCAAGACGGCAAAATGGGCCGCGGGCCCGACCGGAGGATGGAATGAAGTTCGCACCGCTGATCCTCTTGCTTTGCGTCGTGGTCATCCTTGTCACGGGTGGCGCGCGCGCCGGCGATCCCCCGCCATCGACGCGCGTCATGCCGCACGGGGATATCCTGCTGGCGCCAGGCCGGGCGGCCCACTGACAGAGCGCCGGATCGGGCGATTCCCCCTCGCACCCGCGGCACATCTTGCCTATAAGCGCGGTGATCAACGGGGAGTCGCTGCCATGACCGGAGAATTGTCACCCATCGACAAGGCCAAGTTCGTGGCCGCGAAACGGTCCGTCGATTATGTCGAGGACGGGATGCGCGTCGGCCTTGGAACAGGCTCCACCGCGGCGTGGATGGTCCGCTGCCTCGGGGAGCTGGTGCGTCAGGACGGCATGCGCATCACCGGGGTGCCCACCTCCAACCGGACAGCCGAACTGGCGCGCGAGGTCGGGATCGACGTTGTCAGCCTCGACGAGGCCAAGTGGCTCGACGTAACCATCGACGGCGCTGACGAGTTCGATGGCAACCTCAACCTGACAAAGGGCGGCGGCGGCGCGTTGCTCCAGGAAAAGATCGTCGCCACAGCGTCCGACCAGATGATCGTGATCGCCGATATCGGCAAGGAGGTCGAAACGCTCGGTACCTTCCCGCTTCCGGTCGAGGTCATCCCCTTCGGCTGGCAGACCACGAAGTCGCTGATCGAGGAATTCCTCGTCTCGATGGACGTGCTGGGCCGCGACGCGACGCTTCGGATGAACGGCGGCCGGCCCTACGTCACCGATGAAGGCAACTACATTCTCGATCTGCATCTGGGGCGCATCGGCAATGCCAACCAGTTGTCGATGGTGCTCAACCAGGTCCCCGGCGTCGTCGAGAACGGGCTGTTCATCGACATCTGTGACGTCGTGATCCTCGGTTTCGGCGACGGCCGGGTGGAAACGCGCGACATCAACGAGGGCACGGTCGAGGAGGACAGGCTGGATTTCGTCGAATCCGACAACCTTTTCACCGATCTTCAGGACTGAAACGAAGGGGCATCCATGGCATTCGATTACGATCTTTTCGTCATCGGCGGCGGTTCCGGCGGCGTCCGGGCCGCGCGCGTGGCGGCACAGGGCGGGGCGCGCGTCGCGCTGGCCGAGGAGGACCGCTACGGCGGCACCTGCGTGATCCGGGGCTGCGTGCCCAAGAAACTGATGGTCTATGCTTCCGAATTTCCCGGCGCCATCGCCGACGCGCAGGCGTTCGGCTGGACGGTGCACGCCGGCGGATTCGACTGGCCCGCGTTCAAGGGGAAACTCCATGCCGAGCTTGACCGGCTCGAAGGTGTCTATCGCGGCATCCTGAGTAAAAACGGCGTGGAAAGCTTCGATGCCCGTGCCCGGCTGGCGGATGCGCACACGGTGGCATTGTCCACCGGTGAGTGCGTGACGGCCAAGCACGTGCTGGTGGCCTCGGGCGGGCGGCCGGTCAAGCCCGACATTCCGGGCGCCGAGCATGGCCTGACAAGCAATGACATCTTCCATCTCGATGACCTGCCGCGGTCCATCCTGATCGTCGGCGGCGGGTACATCGCCTGCGAATTCGCCGGCATCCTCAACGGGCTGGGCGTCGACGTGACGCAGTACTACCGCGGGGCGCAGATCCTGCGCGGGTTCGACGAGGAGGCCCGCGGCCTGATCGCCGACGAGATGATCGCGGGCGGGGTCGACCTGCATCTGGGCACCAATATCCTCTCGATGGAAAAGACCGGGGGCGGCTACAGGGTCAAGGCCACCAACGGGACCGAGAAAATGTTCGACGAGGTGATGTTCGCCACGGGCCGCGCGCCCAACACCGATGACATGGGGCTGGCCGATGCCGGCGTGTCGCTGGGCCGCCGGGGTGAGATCGTCGTTGACGAGTACAGCCAGACATCGGTGCCCTCGGTCTATGCGATCGGTGACGTGACGGACCGCGTGAACCTCACGCCGGTTGCCATCCGCGAAGGCATGGCCTTCGTCGAGACTGTGTTCAACGGCACCCCCACCCCGGTTGACCATGAGTTGATCCCGACGGCGATTTTCACGCAACCCGAGTTCGGCACTGTCGGCCTGTCCGAGGAGGACGCGCGGGAAAAGGGCCCGATCGACGTTTACACCGCTTCCTTCAAGCCCATGCAGCAGGGTTTCGCAGGCCGGGCGGACCGTGTGCTGATGAAATTGATCGTCTGCCGGGACACGCGCCGCGTGCTGGGTTGTCATATCGTCGCGCCGGGCGCCGGCGAGATGATCCAGCTTGCGGGAATCGCCGTGAAAATGGGCGCCACGAAGGAGGATTTCGACCGGACCGTGGCCGTGCACCCCACCATGTCGGAAGAAATCGTGACCATGCGAGAGCCGACGCGAAGCGCTTGATTTTTTGCCTGTCCTGCACAGGTTAGTGAGGAACGTCCCGAGGGACGCGACAAAGAGGGAAGATTTAGATGGCTGGACATTCTGGCGGCCCCTGGGGCGGCAGCGGCAATTCTGGCGGCGGCCGTGGCGGTGATGATCGCGGCGGCAACGACCGGGGCGGCCGCAAACCCCCCGAGGGTGGTGGCCCACAGATCCCCGAGATCGACGAGTTGATGAAGAAGGGTCAGGACCAGTTGCGCGTGCTCATGGGCGGGCGCGGTGGCGGTGGCGGCGGCACATCCGGTGACGGGGGTGGCCCGTCTTTCGGCAGGGGTGGCTTCATTCTCGGCGGCCTGATCGCCGTCGTGCTGTGGGGTGCGGCCAGCTTCTACACCGTCAAACCCGAGGAACAATCCGTCGAACTTTTCCTCGGTGAGTATTCATCGACCGGCACGCCCGGTCTGAACTTCGCGCCGTGGCCGCTCGTGACGCACGAAGTGGTCAACGTGACCTCCGAGCGGACCGAGGATATCGGCATGGGGCGCGGCGATAACCGCGACGGGCTGATGCTGACGACCGACGCCAACATCGTCGATATCGATTTCCAGGTGGTCTGGAACATCAATGACCCGGCGAAACTGTTGTTCAACATCCGCGACCCGCGGCTGACCGTCCGCGCCGTGTCGGAGGCGGCGATGCGCGAGATCATCGCGGCGGCCAACCTCGCGCCGATCCTCAACCGGGACCGTGGCCTGATCGCTGATACGGCGCGCGAGAACATCCAGGAGACGCTGGACGACTACGAAAGCGGGATCAGCATCGTGCGTGTCAACCTTGATACGGCCGACCCCCCGCGCGAAGTGATCGACGCCTTCCGCGAGGTGCAAGCCGCCGAACAGGAACGCGACCGCCTGCAACGGCAGGCCGACGCCTATGCCAACCGTGTTCTGGCCGAGGCGCGTGGTGATGCGGCCCGCCTGCTGGAAGAGGCCGAGGGGTACCGCGCCCGCGTGGTCAACGAAGCGATCGGTGAGGCCAGCCGGTTCGTTGCCGTGGCGCAGGAGTTCAACCGCGCGCCCGAGGTCACGCAGCGTCGTCTGTACCTCGAAACTGTCGAGCGCACGCTCGGCCAACTCGACAAGGTGCTCATCGACGAAGCCAATACCGGCGCCGGGGGCGGGCAGGGCGTGGTGCCCTATCTGCCGCTCAACGAACTGCGCCGCGGGGGCTCGTCCACGCGCGACACTGATGGCACATCCTCAAGCAACACGTCCGGCATGTCGTCCGGCAACACCAGTCAAGGGTCGAACTGATGCGCAAAACCGCTCTTCTCCTGCCGGTCGCGGTGCTCGCCGTGATCGGCATCCTCTCGGCCATTTTCATCGTGGATGAACGCCAGAAGGCGCTTGTCCTGCAATTCGGCCAGATCAAGCAGGTGGTCGAAGAGCCGGGCCTCGGCTTCAAGATCCCGATCATTCAGGAGGTGGTACGGTACGATGACCGTATCCTGTCCTTCGATACCGACACGATCGAGGTGACGCCCTCGGATGACCGCCGCCTCGTGGTGGACGCGTTCGCGCGGTACCGCATCTCGGACGTCGTGCAGTTCCGCCAGGCTGTCGGCGTAGGGGGCATCCGCGCGGCGGAAGATCGGCTGTCTTCCATCCTGAACGCGCAGATTCGCGAGGTTCTTGGCGCCGATCAGGTCACATCCGACACGATTCTGTCACCGCAGCGCGGCGATCTGGCGCGGCGCATCCGTGACAATGCGCGATCCAGCGCCGAGGGGCTCGGGCTCGCGATCGTCGACGTCCGGCTGAAGCAAACCAACCTGCCGCAGCAGAACCTCGAAGCGACCTTCGCCCGGATGCGGGCCGAGCGTGAACGCGAGGCCGCCGACGAGATCGCACGCGGTAACGAGGCCGCGCAGCGCGTGCGCGCCGCGGCAGACCGGACCGTTGTCGAAACCGTTTCGAACGCCGAGCGCGAGGCCGAGATCACGCGTGGTGAAGCGGATGCCGAGCGTAACCGCATCTACGCCGAAGCGTTCGGCAACAACCCCGACTTCTTCGCTTTCTACCGGTCGCTCACGGCATTGGAACGTTCGCTTCAGGGGGATAACTCGACGCTGGTCTTCTCGCCGGATAGCGAATTCCTCGCCGAGATGTTCAAGTCGGTCCGCGCCGACGGGCTGTCCGAAGTCGCGATCGACGATCTGGACATCGAGCGGCTGCGCGAAATGGCGCCCGAATCCGAGATCTCGCCCGACCTTCCCGAAGCCGAACGTGAACGGCTGGAGCAGGATCAAAGCCGTCAGGAAGAAGGCCAAGAGGCAACGAATTGATCGAGACCGCACTACTGGCTCTCGGGTTGGTACTTGTCGTCGAGGGGCTGGTCTACGCGCTGGCCCCTTCGATCGTCGAGCAGCTTCTCGCGGCGCTCAGCCAGTTTTCGGACGAGGCCCGGCGAATGCTGGGCCTTGTCGCGTTGGCCATAGGCCTGGTTCTGGTCTGGGCCGCCAAGACGCTCGGCGCTTGACCGCCGATCACGTGTCACATCACCGTGAGACCGCGATCATTTCTTTGCGAGCGAGCGAAGCACACCTACATACGTGGTGTACACCGGGCATTGGCGGGACCGATGCCAAATTAGGACAAGCGAAGGAGACCCTGGCGTGACAGTCCAAGCAGTTCCAATGCAGAAAACCCACCCCGGACCGATACGCGCGTTGTGGTTGATGGCTCTCACCGTGGGCTTGATACTGGCACAGGCTATCGCCGCGCAGGCGCGTCCCGACAGTTTCGCCGGTTTGGCCGAACGTGTCAGCCCGGCGGTCGTGAACATCACAACCTCGACGGTCGTTGCGCAACGCGACGGCCCGTCGCCGATCGTGCCCGAAGGTTCCCCGTTCGAGGACTTCTTTCGAGAATTCCAGGACCGGAACGAACGTGGCGACAGGCCACGCCGCTCGTCCGCGCTGGGCTCGGGGTTCGTGATCTCCGAGGACGGGTTCGTCGTGACCAACAATCACGTGATCGAATCCGCGGACGAGATCGTCGTCGAATTCTATTCCGGCCGGGAACTGGCGGCCGACGTCGTGGGCACCGACCCGAAGACGGATATCGCCCTGCTCAAGGTCGAGGCCGAGGAGCCGCTGCCGTTCGTCAATTTCGGCGACAGTGACACAGCCCGCGTCGGCGACTGGGTGGTCGCGATGGGCAACCCGCTGGGCCAAGGGTTCTCATTGTCTGCAGGTATCGTGTCGGCCCGCAACCGCGCGCTCTCGGGCACGTACGACGACTACATCCAGACAGATGCGGCCATCAACCGCGGCAATTCCGGCGGGCCGCTGTTCAACCTCGATGGCGAGGTCATCGGCGTGAACACGGCGATCCTCAGCCCCACCGGGGGCTCCATCGGTATCGGGTTCTCAATGGCGTCCAACGTGGTCACGCGCGTTGTCGACCAGTTGCAGCAATTCGGCGAGACCCGCCGTGGTTGGCTCGGCGTACGTATTCAGGACGTCAGCGAGGATGTGGCCGAAGCGATCGGCCTTGAAAAGGTGGCCGGGGCGCTGGTGACGGATGTCCCCGACGGCCCGGCGCGCGAGGCAGGCATGAAAGCCGGTGATGTCATCGTGTCCTTTGACGGCAAGGATGTCGAGGATACCCGCGGCCTTGTCCGGCAGGTGGGCAACACCGCCGTCGGCAAGACCGTTCGCGTGGTCGTCTTCCGCGATGGCAATACGCAGACGCTCAAGGTGACGCTGGGCCGCCGCGAAGTGGCCGAGGGCGCGGTGCCGGCCGCACAGCCGGGCACCGATCCCGCCGAGCCCAGCGAGAAGGAGCTGTTCGGCCTCACGCTCAGCCCGCTCGACGACGAGTTGCGTTCGCAACTCGAACTCGACAGCGATGCGACCGGCCTTGTCGTGAAGGATGTCGACCAGCTGTCGGAGGCCTACGAGAAAGGCATGCGCGCCGGCGACGTGATCACCGAGGCGGGACAGCAGAAACTTGTCACGATCAGTGATCTGGACAACCGTATCGACGAAGCGCGCGAAGCGGGTCGGAAATCCGTTCTGCTGCTCGTGCGCCGCGCAGGCGAGCCGCGTTTCGTCGCCCTGCCGCTCGACGCTGAGGACTGACGCAGGCTCCTGGCGCCCAGCGTCGTACTCTCCAGGGCGCCCCCGGCCGGGGGCGCCTTTTCACTTTCGGCGACAGCGTTCCGGATCGGGCTCGGGCGCCGCCGTCTCATCCGGCACCGGGAAATCGATCAGCTGTGAGTCCTTGCGCAGGTAAAGCGGATGCTTGGCCGAGCCGTCCTTGTTCAGGCCAAAGCATTTCAGGGGCTTTCCCGTCGCCCGCATCGCCGTGAGCACGCGCCCGACAAGCGGCCCGAACCGCTTGTGGAGCTTGCCGAAGGCCAGCACGATCACCGCCGCCTCATCCGCCATGTCCAACAGGGCCGGGATGTTGTCCGGGCTCATGGCCAAGTCGGGATCCGCGGGAATGTCCTTGGGCGAGGTCGCGCGCCAGTCCAGAACATTGCCCTTGAGGTAGCGGGTATACCCCCAGTCGCGCGCGAACATCAGTTCCCTGTGGCAGGTCGGGTCGGACATCTCGGCGCTGGCGACAGAGGGGTTCATGCCGATGAAAAGGATGGCGCGGGGCGGCTCGTTTGCCGGTGTCCAGTCACGTGTCAACGCGCGCCGATACCGGCCGCAAGGGGAAAAACTGGCACCGCCTGTCACGCCGTCGGGCAATTTCAGCCGGACCTTCCCGCCGGGGTCGTGCGCCGTGTCCGTCACTGGTTGAACACCCGGCTGGGGTGCAGGGCGCCGGCCTTGAACCGGCCCACCGCAACGGCTCGGCCATCATGGGCTGCCCAGCATTCCTCGCCATACTCGACATCCGTCGCGATCACGAGGCCGGGGTTCCCGTTCCGCAGCTTGGCAAGCCCTTCGTCCGTGCACGAGACGCGGGGCAGGTCGGTCAGCCCGTCCTCAAGGGGGCGAATCCGGGCATCCAGGTCGGGTGTTTGCGCCATGGCGTCGATCTCTTCCACCGTCACGCCGTCTTCCGCGTCGAAAGGCCCCGACCAAAGGCGCCGCAATTCCGTGACATGCCCGTGGCAGCCCAAGGCCGCCCCCAGGTCGCGGGCAATGGACCGCACGTACCCGCCCTTGCCGCAGGTCATCTCGAGCGTCACGTGATCGACATCGGGGCGACCCGTCATGACCAGTTCCTCGACCCAGAGCGGCCTTGCCTCCACCTCGAAATCCTCGCCGTCGCGCGCGAGCTTGTAGGCGCGTTCACCGTCGATCTTGACGGCCGAGTATTTCGGCGGCACCTGCATGATCTCGCCGACGAAAGCACCGAGCGCGGACTTGACCTCGTCGTCTGAGGGGCGGACATCGCTCTCGGCGATCACCTCGCCCTCGGCATCGTCGGTGTTCGTGGCCTGCCCGAGCCGGACAGTGAACGCATAACACTTGAGCGCGTCCGTCACGTGGGGCACGGTCTTGGTCGCTTCGCCAAGGGCAACGGCCAGCACGCCCGTCGCGTCAGGATCCAGCGTCCCGGCATGGCCGGCCTTTTTGGCTTGCAGGGCCCACCGCACCTTGTTGACCACGGCTGTCGAGGTCATCCCGCGCGGTTTGTCGACAACCAGCCATCCGGAAATGTCGCGGCCCTTGCGTTTGCGTGCCATCTCGTCGCCTCATGTCACGGTGAAGCCGGCGGCGTAGCGCAAGCCCGGAAGGCTGTCAATCAGCACACCGTAGCGT